>NZ_JBHVDM010000013.1:0-56738 GCF_042802775.1 Nocardia sp. NPDC057455
TGCGGGGCCGAGCCATGGCCGTCGAATCAGCTGACGCCGACCGGTTCCTTCGTCGTCTCGGTCGAACGCTGCTGCAACTCACGCAGCTTGGAGCCCTCGACGTCGATGTCGGGCAGGATGCGGTCGAGCCACTTCGGCATCCACCACGACCACTTGCCCATGATCACCAGCAGCGACGGAATCAGCACCATGCGGACGATGAACGCGTCCAGCAGCACGCCCGCCGCGAGTGCGAAGCCGAACGACTTCGCGGTCACGTCGGTCTCCAGCAGGAAGGAGCCGAACACCGAGATCATGATGATCGCCGCCGAGGTGACCACACGCGCGCCGTGGTGGTAGCCGGCGACCACCGCGTCCTTGGCCGACTTGCCGTGCACGAACTCCTCGCGCATCCGGGTCACCAGGAAGACCTGGTAATCCATCGCGAGGCCGAAGACCAGCCCGATCAGCATGATCGGCAGGAAGCTGATCAGCGGATGCGGGTCCTCGATCAGGCCGAGCTTGCCCTCCTGGAAGATCAGCACGGTCGCGCCGAAGGTCGCGCCCATCGACAGCAGGAACCCTAGCGCCGCGGTGAGCGGGACCAGGATCGACCGGAACACCAGGATCAGCAGGACGAATGCCGCGCCCGCCACAATCGCCAGGTAGGGCACGATCTTGCTGAGCAGCACGTGGTCCACGTCGGCGTAGATCGCCGTGGTGCCGGTGATGCCGTACTCGATGCCGTACTCGGCCTTCAGCGCTCCTTCGGCCTCCCTGGCGTCCTGCACCAAGTCCTTGGTGGCCTGGTTGTTGGGCCCGGACTTCGGCACGCCGTCCAGCAGCGCGCCCTGCTGGTCCTGGCTCCACTGCGGCTCGGTGACGTAGTCCATGCCGGGGTAGGACGCGAGCTTGTCGCGCAGCGCCTTGACCGCGGCGTCCCGGTTCTCGGCGGGCACGGCGCTCAGGTCGACGGCCACGTTCAGCACGCCGTTGCTGCCCTCGCCGAAGCCCTCGGTGCGCAGCTCGTAGGCCTTCCGGATGGTGGAGGTCTTCGGCATGCTGTCGTCGCCGGGCAGGCCGAGGTTCAGGCCGGCCGCGGGGGCGGCGAGCGCGCCGAGCACCACGACGCTCAGGATCAGCGCGACCCACGGCATGCGGCCGATCAGCCGGCCGAAGCGCATGCCGTTGGTGACCGAGTTGTCGTCATCCGGATCGTGCTGGGCGACCACCGGCAGCTTCGGCTTGAACAGGAAGCGGCCGAACGCGCCGAGCAGCGCGGGCATCAGCGTGACCGCGGTGAGCACCGCGAAACCGGCGGCGATCGCGCCACCCAAACCCATGAAGGTCATGAACTGGACACCGACGATGCTCAGGCCGGCCAGCGCGATGATTACGGTCAGACCGGCGAACACGACGGCGGAACCGGCCGTGCCCAGCGCGGTGCCCGCGGCCTCTTCCGGCGAGTCCTGGACCGCGAGTTCGTGCTTGTACCTGGACACGATGAACAGCGCGTAGTCGATGGACAGCGCGATACCGATCATCGAGGCGAGGAACGTGGTGAAGCTGGGGATCTCGATCACCGAGGTACCGAGCATGATCAGCGAGGTGGCCGCGCCGAGGCCGATGATCGCGGTGACGATCGGCACGAACGCCGCGACGATGGCGCCGAACGCGACGATCATCACGACCAGCGCGACGGCCATGCCGATCATCTCGGACTTGCCGCTGGGCGCTTCCTGTTTCTGCGCGATAGAGCCGCTCATCTCGACCGTGAGCCCGGCATTGCGCGCGTCGGAGGCGACGTCGTACGCCGCTTCCCGGTGGGCGTCGGTCACGTCGGTGAACTTCGCGATCGTGAACGGAACGTTGATCACCGCCACGGTCGCGGGCGCGGTCTGGCTGAGCACGTTCAGCGGGGCGCCACTGCACTGCGCGGGGTCGGGGTCGGCCAGGCAGCCCATCTTGTCGGCCGCTTCGACCGGGTTGACGATGGGTTTGCTGTGATCGACGATGTCGAGCTGGCCGAGCTTGGCGATGAACGCGTCCAGTGCCGCGCGGTTCGCCGGGTCGGTCAGCTTCTGCCCCTCCGGAGCGCCGGCGACGTAGGTCCCGGTGACCGCGTCGAACTGGAACGCGGCGGAGGCGCCCGGGAAGTGCTTGTCCAGGATCTCGTTGGCACGTTCGGACGGCAGGTTCGGCATGCTGAAGTCGTTGCTCATCGGCTTGCTGAGCTGGGCCCCGAGACCGCCGAGGAGCACGAACAAGACGAGCCAGACGGGAAGGACTATCCATTTCCGGCGGAAGGCGAACTTCCCCCATCTGTACAGATAAACGGACACGAGTGGTTCTCCTAGCGATGACTGGGATCGTGCTGGGTCTGCGTGTAGACAGCACTTGCGGGGGTAGCCCTGCCTGCCTCCGCCTCCACTGACGCTTTCTGCCTACCGTGCGGTAGGTAGACTACCCAGGAGCTAAGCGGAGGAACAACCTCTATTCTGCGGGCGACGTTCGCTCCATGCGAAGGTGATGAGAGGATCATCGAATGTCTGTGCGTGACACACCCGGCGCTGTCGCCGCAGGTAGAGGCACTAAAAGTGCGATTCGAGACGCCGCGGTGAAGCTATTCGGGGCCAAAGGATTCGAGCAGACCAGCTTGCGCGAGGTCGCGGATGCGGTAGGAATCACAAAGGCGTCGCTCTACTATCACTATGCGTCGAAGCTCGATCTGCTATTGGCGATCATCGATCCGATCGTCGATCACATGCGTTCGGTGGTGAACGATCTCGACCAGGTGCCGCACGAAGCCGAGAGCATCCGCCAGGTGCTGCGGACGTATCTGCGCGGCCTGATCCATCACCGCGACGCCGGGGCGCTGATCGTGCGCGACACCGTCGCCATCATCAACGCCATGGCCGACCGCTATCCGGATCTCATGGACGCCAGCCAGGCGCTGCGCGAGTGGCTGGCCGGACCGGACGCCACCGAGGAGGCGCAGTTGCGCGCCTGCGCCGCGCTCGAGGTGATCGGGGTCGCGCTGGTGTCCAAGGAACTCGTGCCCGGTGCCGACGATTCACTGGTGGAATCCTCACTGCTGGATGCCGCGACCTGCGTGCTGGCAGGCGGCGGCGCGTAGATTCGAGCTATTCCCTCGATGCCAGGAGTCGCCGCTGTGCACATCACCGCGAAGGTCGATTACGCGGTGCGGACGCTGCTCGAGATCGCCAGTGCGCCGCGAACAGACCAGTCCGTCGTCGGGCTCGGCGCACCTCTCGTGCAGGCCGCGCCCGTGGTCAAGGCCGAAGCGATCGCCACCGCCCAGCGGATTCCGCCGAAGGTGCTCGAATCCGTGCTCGGCGAACTGCGCCGCGCCGAACTGGTGATCAGCAGGCGCGGTCCGGACGGCGGCTACTGGCTGGCCAAACCCGCCGCCGACATCTCCATCGCCGACGTGATCCGTGCGATCGAGGGCCCGCTGGCGTCGGTGCGCGGCGCCCGGCCGGAGGACGTTCGTTATTCCGGTGCGGCCGAGCCGTTGCAGCGGGTGTGGATCGCGCTGCGGGTCAATATTCGTGCGGTGCTGGAGGACGTCACCATCGCCGACATCGCGAGCGATCGGCTGCCCGGATTCGTCGAGGCGCTCACCGAAGACCCCGGCGCCTGGGCGCGCCGCTAGCTCCGTATACCCCGACGGGAGAGCATTCATGCAGGTCAGAAATCTCCACGACGCCTCGCGCCGACAGCCGGTAGCCTGCGATCCATCATGCTGATCAGACTCCTCCGCTCGCATCTGTACCCCTACCGCGCCCAGCTGGCGGGGGTCGTCGTGCTTCAGCTGATTTCCGTGATCGCGATGCTGTATCTGCCGAGCTTGAACGCGGACCTGATCGACAACGGCGTCACCAAAGGCGATCTCGGCTTCATCTGGACCACCGGCTTGTGGATGCTCGCGGTCACGGGCGTGCAGATCGTCGCGTCTGCCGCTTCGGTCTATCTCGGCGCGCAGGCGGCCATGGGCGCGGGCCGCGACCTGCGCGGCGCGCTGCTGCACCGCGTCGGGACGTTCTCCGCGCGCGAAGTGGGGATGTTCGGCGCGCCGTCGCTGATCACCCGCAATACCAATGACATTCAGCAGGTTCAGCTGCTCATCGTGATGTCGGCGACCATCCTGGTGATGGCGCCGATCATGTGTGTGGGCGGCATCATCATGGCGTTGCGCGAGGATCTCGGTCTGTCCTGGCTGCTGCTGATCGCGGTGCCCGCGTTGGCGCTGTCCATGGGCGTGATCATCTCCAAGATGGTGCCCGGCTTCCGGGACATGCAGGCCAGGATCGACGAGGTGAATCGGGTACTGCGCGAGCAGATCACCGGAATTCGCGTGGTGCGGGCGTTCGTGCGGGAACGGCAGGAGACCTGGCGATTCGGCCTGGCCAACACCGAACTCACCGACACCGCGCTGCGAGTGGGCCGGTTGATGGCGCTGATGTTCCCCACGGTCATGCTGATCAGCAATGTCACCGCGGTCGCGGTGATCTGGTTCGGCGGGCACGCGATCGACGCCGGGCACATGCAGATCGGTTCGCTCACCGCGCTGCTGTCCTACATCATGCAGATCCTGATGGCCGTGATGATGGCCTCGTTCCTGGCCATGATGGCGCCGCGCGCCGCGGTTTCCGCCGACCGGATCGGCGAGGTGCTCGACACCGAATCCTCGGTGCACCCGCCGCGGCTGCCGCAGCCGTTCACCGATGACCCGGCCGTCGTGGACTTCCGATTCGCCGAATTCGCCTTCCCCGGCGCGGAAAAACCGGTACTCAAAGCCATCCGATTCCAGGTGCGCCCCGGCACCACCACCGCGATAGTCGGCTCCACCGGCGCCGGGAAAACCACGCTGATCAACCTCATTCCCCGGCTGATGGACGTCACCGACGGCGCGGTCTACATCGGCGGCACCGACGTCCGCCACATCGACCTGGAGATATTGCGTTCGCAGATCGGCCTCGTGCCGCAGAAGGCGTACCTCTTCTCCGGCACGATCGCGAGCAATCTGCGCTACGGCAATCCGCACGCCACCGACGAAGAACTCTGGCGCGCATTGGAGATCGCGCAGGCCGCCGATTTCGTCCGGGAGATGCCGGAGGGGTTGCAGACACCCGTTGCCCAGGGCGGCACCACGGTCTCCGGCGGTCAGCGTCAGCGGCTGGCCATCGCGCGAGCGCTGGTGAAGAAGCCGAGGGTGTACTTGTTCGACGACTCGTTCTCCGCGCTCGACGTCGCGACCGACGCCAGGCTGCGTGAGGCGCTGAAGCCGGTGACCGCGGACGCGTCGGTCCTCATCGTCGCTCAGCGCATCGCCACCATCCGGGACGCGGATCAGATCGTGGTGGTCGAAGACGGCGCGATAGCGGGTATCGGCACCCACGAGCAGCTACTACGGGATTGCTCGGAGTACCGGGAGATCGTCGAGTCGCAACTGAGTGCCGAGGAGGCGCGATGAGACCCGGAATGCCCACTCCCGGTGCGCCGGGCACCAAGGCGAGATCGTTCGGACCATCCCTGAAACGGCTGCTGCGCAGGCTCGCTCCGGAGCGTTTCCAGGTCGGCCTGATCATCGCGCTCGTCATCGTCTCGGTGGTGCTGAACACCATCGGGCCCTACATCCTCGGCAAGGCGACCAACCTGGTCTTCGACGGCGTAGTCGGCAAACAGCTGCCGTCCGGCGTGACCAAGGACCAGGCGATCGAAACCCTGCGGGCCAAGGGCGACAACACCTTCGCCGACATGCTCGGCGCCATGGACGTGGTGCCCGGGGTCGGGGTGGACTTCGGCGCGGTCGGACGAGTCCTCGCCCTGGTGCTCCTGCTGTACATCGGCGCGGCCGTGTTCGGATGGCTGCAGGGCTACCTGCTCAACATCGTGATCAACCGGACGGTGAAGCGGCTGCGCGGCGAGGTCGAGGACAAGATCCATCGGCTTCCGTTGCGCTACTTCGACTCCGCACCACGCGGTGACGTGCTCAGCCGCGTGACCAACGACGTGGACAACGTCTCGCAGAGCCTGCAACAGACCATGAGCCAGCTACTCGTCTCGGTGTTCTCGGTGCTCGGCATCCTGGTCATGATGTTCTGGATCTCCTGGCAGCTCGCGGTGATCGCATTGCTCACCGTGCCCGCCGCCATCGTGGTCACCGCGCAGATCGCGAAACGGTCCAAGCCGCACTTCGTCAACCAGTGGAAGTACACCGGCCTGGTCAACGCTCAGGTCGAGGAGGCGTACACCGGGCACGAGGTGGTCATCGCGTTCGGCCGCAACCGCGAGGTCGGCAAGGAATTCGACCAGCGCAACGAGGAGCTCTACCAGGCCAGCTTCAAAGCGCAGTTCATCTCGGGACTGATCATGCCCGCGATCATGTTCCTCGGGAACGTGAACTTCGTGCTGGTGGCGCTGGTCGGCGGCCTCAAAGTGGCGACGGGCAGCTTGTCGCTCGGCGAGGTGCAGGCGTTCATCCAGTACTCCCGTCAGTTCAGTCAGCCGCTGACCCAGCTCGGTGCGATGGCCAACCTGTTGCAGTCCGGCGTCGCCTCCGCCGAGCGGATCTTCGAGATACTCGACGCCGAGGAGCAGAGCCCGGACCCGGTGATGGCCGACGCGCGCCCGGTCGACCGCGGCCGGGTGGAGTTCGAGGCCGTGTCGTTCCGCTACGAACCCGAAAAGCCGGTGATCGAGCGGCTGTCGCTGGTGGCGGACCCAGGGCACGTGGTCGCCATCGTCGGGCCCACCGGCGCGGGCAAGACCACGCTGGTGAACCTGCTCATGCGGTTCTACGAACTGGACGCGGGCACGATCACCATCGATGGCGTCGACATCACCGAGATCACCCGCGATCATCTGCGCTCGCGCATCGGCATGGTCTTGCAGGACACCTGGCTGTTCCGCGGCACCATCCGGGAGAACATCGCCTACGGCAACCCGAACGCGAGCGAAGAAGAGATCCTCGCCGCGGCGCGCGCCGCCTACGTCGACCGTTTCGTGCACGCGCTGCCCGACGGCTACGACACCGTCATCGACGAGGAGGGCTCCGGCGTCAGCGCGGGCGAGAAACAGCTGATCACCATCGCGCGCGCGTTCCTCGCCAAGCCGTCCATCCTCATCCTGGACGAGGCGACCAGCTCGGTGGACACCCGCACCGAGTTGCTGGTGCAGCACGCCACCGCCGCCCTGCGCCGCGACCGGACCAGCTTCGTCATCGCCCACCGCCTGTCCACCATCCGCGACGCCGACCTGATCGTCGTCATGGAAGCGGGCCGGATCGTGGAACACGGCTCGCACGAACGATTGCTCGAGGAGCGGGGGGCGTACTACCGCCTGTACAACGCCCAGTTCGCCGGGGTGGTGTGAGGTCGGTGAGCGGTGGGCTGGTTCGGGTGGCGGCCGGCGAACTGCGAGGATAGCGGGGTGTCCGGTCCCGAATCCTTTTCCTTCACCGTCGGTACGCGCCTGGACGGGCGGCACGGCCGGTCCGGTGTGATCGCCACCCCGCACGGGTCGATCGCGACGCCCGCGTTCATCCCGGTGGGCACCAAGGCGACGGTCAAGGCGGTGCTGCCGGAGACCATGCGGGAACTCGGCGCACAGGCGCTGCTGGCCAACGCCTACCACCTCTACCTGCAGCCGGGCGCCGACATCGTGGACGAGGCGGGCGGGCTCGGCGCGTTCATGAACTGGCCGGGGCCGACCTTCACCGACAGCGGCGGGTTCCAGGTGATGTCACTGGGCGTCGGCTTCAAGAAAGTGCTGGCGATGGAGGCGGTCGACGTGCGCAGCGACGACGTGATCGCACCCGGCAAAGAGCGGCTGGCCACCGTCGACGACGACGGTGTCACGTTTCGCTCCCACCTCGACGGCTCCCTGCACCGGTTCACCCCCGAGGTGTCGATGGGCATCCAGCACCAGCTCGGCGCCGACATCATGTTCGCTTTCGACGAGCTCACCACGCTGCTCAACACCCGCGCCTACCAGGAGCGATCCGTGCAGCGCACGCACGAGTGGGCGCAGCGCTGCATCGACGAGCACGAGCGGCTGACCACCGCGCGCACGCACCGTCCGTACCAGGCGCTGTTCGCCGTCATCCAAGGCGCGCAGTACGAGGACCTGCGCCGGAAGGCGTGTCGCGGGCTGGAATCGATTCGCGGAAGCGCGGGAACGGGGTTCGACGGCTACGGCATCGGCGGCGCGCTGGAGAAGCACAATCTGGGCGCCATCGTCGGCTGGTGCTGTGACGAGCTGCCCCAGGACAAGCCGCGTCACATGCTCGGCATCAGCGAACCGGAGGATATCTTCACCGCGATCGAGAACGGCGCGGACACCTTCGACTGCGTGAATCCGTCCCGGGTCGCCCGCAACGCCGCGATCTACGTCGATACCGGCCGGTTCAACATCAACACCAGCCGCTTCCGTCGCGATTTCACCCCGATCGACGAGAACTGCGATTGCTACACCTGCGCCAACTACACGCGCGCCTACATCCATCACCTGTTCAAGGCCAAGGAGATGCTCGCTTCCACGCTGTGCACCATTCACAACGAACGGTTCACGGTCCGTCTGGTCGACCGCATCCGGCACAGCATCGAGGGCGGCTACTTCGACGAGCACAAGGCCGAGACATTAGGGCGGTGGGGGAGTGGAAAGGCTGTTCGGGAACACGACGGCGCGGGTCCGCAAGGTTGATCGGTAGCTTCGCGGAGCCGCGATCGTCCCTTGTGGCGCCCGCGCCGCAGGGTGGTCAGGGAACTCGTCAGGTGTGCAGTGGATCTGCTCCGGTCGGCGCGTAACTGGGTTCGTGCTTCTTGAGCAATGCGATCACCCGGTACGTGATCGGGAGCACGATCACCTCGCAGAGGGTCTTCCAGAGGAAGCCGACGATCACGTAGTTGAGGAACTGCTGCCAGGTATCGATGCCGATGGCGCCGGCGGCGATCGAGCAGAAGATCAGCGTGTCGGCGAACTCGCCGACGATGGTCGATCCGATGAGCCTGGCCCACAGATACTTTTCCTTCGTCCGCTCCTTGATCGCCACCAGCGTCGCCGAATTCAGCAGCTGGCCGACGAAGTACCCGGCCAGGCCCGCGATGACGAGCCGCGGTGTCGTCCCGAGAACGGTCCGGAACGCCTCTTGGTTCTCGTAGAAGCTCGCGGCGGGCAGCCGGATCGCGATGGCGAAGCACACGACCGTCAGCAGGAGACCCGCGAAGCCGTAGTAGATGGCCCGGCGGGTGGCGCGGAAGCCGTACACCTCGCTCAGCACGTCGCCGAGGATGTAGGCCAGGGGGAACAGGAAGAAGGCGCCGTCGGTGGCGATCGGCAGGATTTGTAGCGGCCCGAGCGACACCGATCGATCGCCGAGGAACTCCACCCCCTTGGTGGCGCAGATGTTGGAAATGATCAGGGTGGCGGTGAACAGGGCCACGATCGGTGCGTAGTACCCCCGCGCGACCTGGGCAAATGCCGCATGGTCCGCGGGGCGCCCAGGCCCGCCGTGCTCTTGCGTGGTTTTCGACTCACTCACCCGCATCATCCAACCAGGTTGTGGAATACGCTGTAGCAATGACGAATCCCGGCGATTCCGACGAGTGGTGGAAGCAGTACGGCGGCCAAGGCGTGTCGCCGGAGTCCGGTGGGCAGAGTTCGGTCCCGCAGTATCCGAGCCCTGAGCAGCAGCCGTCGGGTTACCCGTCGGCTCCGCAGTACCCGGTCCAGCCGCCCTCGCAGCCGATGACGCCGCCTCCGCAGCCGCAGTATCCGTCCTACCAGCAGCCTGTGCAGCCCTACGGCCAGCCGAACTACGGCTACCAGGCCCCCTACCAGCCCTACGGTGTCCCGGCGCAGGGCACCAACGGCATGGCGATCGGTGCGCTGATCTCGTCGCTGGTCGGGTTCGTCACCTGTGGGCTCGGCTCGATCGTTGGCATCATCCTCGGTGTGATCGCGCTGAATCAGGTCAAGCAGAGCGGTCAAGAAGGACGCGGCATGGCGCTGGCGGGCATCTGGATCGGTGTGGGCGCGATCGTGCTCGGCATCCTGTGGTTCGTCGTCGTGATCATCGCGGGGGCGACCAGCGCGTAGCGGCAGGGCCGGGAAAGCAAAACAGGGGCGCACCCGATTCGGGTGCGCCCCTGCGCGTTCGATGCCGCTGTGGCGGATCAGGCCTTGACGACCTGGGTGCCGCCGGCGAACTTGTCGTGCCAGCCCTGCTTGTTCGGGTCCTGCGAGATGGTGACCATGATGTAGATCGCCAGACCCAGCGAGACCAGGCCGCCGACGCACGGAATGATGTTCGCCGCGACGAAGGCGTTGCGCTTCAGCGAGGTGACCGGGTCGATCTTGGCGGCGCCGCCCGGGGCGAGCACCTTCAGGCCGAGGATCTTCTTGCCGAGCGTGGTGCCCTGCGAGGTCTCCATGCCGACGAAGTAACCGAGCTGGACCAGGGTCCACACCAAGCCGAGCCCGATGGTCAGCCCCACCGAGTTGTTGACCAGGATGTACAGGATGAAGTACGGGATCATCAGGATGATCGCGTCGATGACACGGGCGCCGATGCGCGTGCCGAGGTCGCCCGGCTGGCCGCCGTAGGCGTTGAACCCTGGCTGTTGCGGGTACTGACCGTAGGGATCCTGCCCGTACTGCGGCTGCTGCTGCCCGTATTGCGGCTGCTGCCCGTACTGGGGCGGCTGCTGCCCGTATTGCGGCTGCTGCCCGTACTGGGGCGGCTGCTGCCCGTACTGGGGCTGCTGCTGCTGCCCGTACTGTTCGCCCCCCTGCGGGTGCGGCTGCCCGTACGGCTGCCCGCCCTGAGGATACTGGTTGGGGTCGTACCCACCGCTTGTCATAGTTGTTTGTCCTCGTCGATTGATCAGTAGTTGGACGATGCGTACGTTACGGACATGGGCTGCTTCGCAACAACCCATGAACGTCGAGTATCCACGGTTCGCGGGGTAGCCGCCGGGTGTCGAAACACGCGAGTAGCTCGGACGACGATGTCGCGGTCCAGCCGAGCGAAGCGGCCAGTGCCGAGACTACTTCCTCCGGCGTGTTGCCGAGCGCCAATCGTTCGCGGAGTGTCACCGCCCCATCCCGTTTCGCCAGTCGCCGCCGCTCCGCGTTGAGCACCAGCGGCACGTGGGCGTAGCTCGGCACCGGCAGACCGAGCAGCGTCGCGAGGTAGGCCTGGCGCGGGGTCGACGGCAACAGGTCGTCGCCGCGCACGACCTGGTCGACGCCTTGTGCCGCGTCGTCCACTACGACGGCGAGGTTGTAGGCCGGGACGCCGTCGCCGCGCCGCAGTACCACGTCGTCCACCGGGCCTCGGTAGCGTCCGTGCAGCTCGTCCCACACGTCGAATTCGGTGGCCGTGGCGCGCAGGCGCAGTGCGGCCGGACGACCCTCGGCGCGCAACCGGGCACGTTCCGAAGCGCCCAGCGTGCGGCAGGTACCCGGGTAGGCGCCCATCGGGCCGTGCGGCGCTGTCGCGGCTTTCTGAATTTCCCTTCGGGTACAGAAGCATTCGTAGGTGAGCCCGGCGGCGGCGAGGCGTTCGATGGCCGCCTCGTACCGCGCCGATTGTTCGGACTGGCGTACCACGGGTCCGTCCCAGTCCACGCCGATCGCCGTGAGGTCCTCCAGCTGCCGCTGCTCCGCACCGGGACGCACCCGGTCCAGGTCGTCGATCCGCAGCAGGAAGCGACGGCCGGTGGAACGAGCGAACGCCCAGGCCAGCAGCGCTGTGCGGAGATTGCCCAGATGCAGGTCCCCGGACGGGCTCGGCGCGTACCGGCCCGCGCCCGACTCAGCCACAGGCCCGGCTGGTAGACGATGAGGTGCGCACGTCGGCCATGGTAGGAGCGACGCGATCAACCGCGCAGACGCGGCCGCAGGTCGGCGTCCGCTGGTTCGCCGCCGGCGTCCAGCGTGGCGAGCAGTGCCTCGGCGTGGGTGACCAAGCCGGCGAGGTCGATATCGTAGGGCGCTTGTCCGCCCTCCGGCTGGTATGCCGTCAACCGCGACACGGCGCGGTCGAGCAGTGTACGCGCCCCTTTGGGATTACCGCGCTGTATGTGGGTTAGTCCGACAGCGAACTGCGCGAGCGCCTGCCACAGCATCCGCTCGGCGAACGGTCCGTTCTTCCATGCAGCCTCTAAAACCTCGTGTGCGTTGAATGCAAGTCCGTCGTCCAGCAGTTGCTGGGCGAAGGTCAAGGTTTGCTGGGGTGGAAGATCGAGATCGTCCGGAATTCGGGCAACTCCGGTGCTGCCGGGAGGCAGCGGACGCCCGAGACGGTCGCGCGGACGGGCGTTACGGGCGCGACCTGCGTCGTCGCGTGCGCGTTCGACCATAGGTTCCATCATGCACGGCCGCCGTGGGCGCGTCGACGCGGGCCGTGGGCGTGCGCGAATTGTCCTCCGATAACAGAGCAATCACATCCGTTAAAAAGATTGTGGTACACCAGTGTGTGGAATGAATGAGGAGGGCTGGCAATGCTCCCGCAACTTCTTCTCTTCGCAAACGTGTGTGGTTGCGATGATTGAATAGGCAAGAGCCGGGCAAACTTTCGAAGGACCTGCTAGTGTTACCGCGCGGGGACAGGCCCCGCGCGAGGTTAATTTCCTCTCGAACTCGATGTGCGATTTCGACGCACCGGGAAAGTGCGCTCCGGCACGGGGTGCACCACGGGATTCGGCTTTCCAGTCGGGTACCGATGCTAGCTGGAACGATGTCAGGAGAAATCTCGCTCTCGACGCAGCAAAGGAGCTAGTGCCGTGGAGGTTGATTGGACGGGCGCTGTGTGGCGCAAGAGCACATACAGCGGTCCGGATGGGAACTGCGTGGAAGTCGCTTTTCTCGGCGACGGCAATGTCGCGGTTCGTGACACCAAGGACAGTGGACGTGGCCCGGTCTTGGCGTTTGCGCCGGGTGAGTGGGATGCATTCCTAATGGGGTTCTCGACGGGAGAGTTCCGGCGCGGCTGAACCGCTTCGGAATCGCCTGAACAAGGCAAAGCGGGCCCCGGGTCGTGTGGACTCGGGGCCTTCGCGATTTTCGGTCGGGTGGGGTGTGGCGTCGATCCTCAGTGCGCAGAACCGTTTCCGTCACCGTTCGCCCGTTGCTGAACCTTGCGCAGCACAGTGAGCTGCCTGCGTTCCTCTTCGTGCTCGATCTCGAAGTGCCGCACGCTTTCGGCGCGCGGATCCGCGCGCAGGAAGCTGCCGGTGCCCGGCTTGCCCGCCGCGCCCAGCTTGCTCATCTTCTTCGGGACCGGCGCGCCCTGGTACTCCAGCGGAATCGGGTGACCGTGCGCGTCGACCGGACCGAGCGGCTGATGCACCTCGATGTACTCGCCGTGCGGCAAGCGCTTGACCACGCCGGTCTCCACGCCGTGCTCGAGCACCGCGCGGTCACTGCGCTGCAAGCCGAGGCAGATGCGGTAGGCCAGCAGATACGCGATCGGGGGTGCGAGCAGGATGCCGATGCGACCCATCCAGGTCGTCGCGTTCAGTGAGATGTCGAACTTGTACGCGATGATGTCGTTGACGCACGACAGCGTCAGCACCACGTAGAACGCGATGGCCATCGCGCCGATCGCCGTGCGGACGGGCACGTCGCGCGGACGTTGGAGCAGGTTGTGATGGGCGCTTCTGTCGCCGGTGAGGCGCTTCTCGATCCACGGGTAGGCGATCAGCACGGCGAACACCAAGCCCATGAGCAGCGCCACCCAGAACACCGCGGGCACGGTGTAGCGGCCCAGATACAGCTCCCACGGCGGCATCAACCGGGCCAGGCCGTCGGTCCACATCATGTAGAAGTCCGGCTGCGAACCCGCCGAGACCTGCGAGGGGTTGTACGGACCGAGGTTCCAGATCGGGTTGATCTGGAACACGCCGCCCATGATGCCAACGATGCCGAGGGTGAAGGCGAAGAAAGCGCCCTGATCAGCGGCGAACACCGGCACGATCCGGGCGCCCACCACGTTGTTCTCCGTACGGCCCGGGCCGGGGAACTGGGTGTGCTTCTGGTACCACACCAGCGCCACGTGCGCGGCGATCAACGCCAGGATGATGCCGGGGAACAACAGCACGTGCGCGATGTACAGGCGCGGGATGATGATCTCGCCGGGGAAGTCACCGCCGAAGATCAGCCAGTGCAGCCATGTGCCGATGATCGGGATGGAGATCGTGATTCCCGAGAACGCGGCCCGTAGGCCGGTGCCCGACAGCAGGTCGTCGGGCAGCGAGTAGCCGAAGAAGCCCTCGAACATCGCCAGGATCAGCAGCAGCGAGCCGATCACCCAGTTCGCCTCGCGCGGCTTGCGGAACGCGCCGGTGAAGAAGATCCGGAACAGGTGCACGATGATCGAGATGGCGAACAGCAGCGCCGCCCAGTGGTGCACCTGTCGGACGAACAGACCGCCACGCACTTCGAAGGAGAGGTCGAGCGCCGTCTCGTATGCCCGCGACATGGTGACACCACGAAGTGGCTGGTAGGAGCCGTTGTAGACGACCTCCGTCATGGACGGGTCGAAGAACAGCGTCAGGTAGACGCCCGACAGCAGCAGGATGATGAAGCTGTAGAGCGCGATCTCGCCGAGCAGGAACGACCAATGCGTCGGGAAGACCTTGTTGATCGACCGCTTCATGAACGCGGCGGCACGATATCGCTCGTCCGCCTCATCGGCTTGGTTGGCAATTGTGCGAGCTAGATCTATAGCCATGGCCGACACCCCGCCCTGGGTGAGTGGTATCTGTTCCTACTACAGACGGTAGCAGAGCCGTGCGCGGGAATCGATGGGGTTTTCGGGAGAATTGTGGAACAAGATCATTCACATTGCGCCGGATCGTCGGGCGGTGCCCGATCCGAGTCGATATCGTTTTACTCGTGAGCGCAATCGCACCGCAGGACGCGACGATGTATTGGCTGTCCAAACGGACGCGCAACGACCTTTTTCTGCTGTATTGCTTCGCCGACCGCGGACGGCCCACCGAGGAGCTGCGCGCCGCCGTCGCCGAACGGAGCGCGCGCATCGCGGACCTCGGTGTCCGGTTGCGCGAACTGCCCGCCGACGTCGATTACCCGCTCTGGACGCTTTGCGAATCCGCTGCCGAGCAATTCGTGGAACACGAACTGGCGGTGCGTAATTGGTCGCACCTGCTGGACACCCTCGGCGACCTGCTCGGCACCGGCGTCGATGCCGCCGTGCGCCCGTGGCGGCTGCACGTCTTCCGTGCGATCGCCGACGCGCCAGGGCAGGAAGGTGAGCCCGCGCTGGTGGTGGTGCTCCAGATGTCCCATGCGCTGGCCGATGGGCGGCGGGCCTCGGCGATCGCGCGTGCGCTGTTCGGCGGGGAAGACACTCGCGCAATGGGGGACGAAGACCGAACGCGGTTGTCGGCGCCCGGAGGGGTTCGGACAAGAGAAGACGGCGGTATCGAGGCCGCGGGTGCCGGCAGTTCGGTCGGCGAGGCTCGGCGCACGCCCGGTGATCGATCGTTGCTGGACGTATTCACGCAGAAGGTACTCGCTGATTCGCGGGGGTTCGGCTGGGCGGCCGTGGCCCGTGGGCGGACGATCGGTGCTGCGGTGTCGGCCAGTGTGTTGCCGGTAGGAGTGCTGGTCGACTCGGCTGTCGGTCTGCTGCGTGTGCCGGTTCGGCTGGCCGCGACCGCGGTGCGTGGCTACCAGGCATTTCGAGCCCAGCAGCGGTTGACGGAGCTGACGAAGGCGGGCGAATTGCCGCCGCCCGGACAGGGGTACCCCCCGAGCGCGCTGAATCGGACGACAGCGGAGGGGATCTCGCGGCACGAAGCTCGGATATTGGTGTTTCCCGCCGAAGATTTGCGGGTGCCCGGTCGTACCGTCACGGTCGTCGTCTTGACCGCGGTGTCGCTGGCGCTCGCCCGCTACCTCGCCGACCGGGGCGAGCCGGTGCAGCGTCTCGGTGCGCAGGTCCCGATGGCCCTTCCCGAGGTCGACCGCCCCCGCAACAACTATCGCAGCCTCGGCGTCGATCTCTTCATAGACGAACCCGATCTGCGCCTGCGCGCCGACAAGATCGCCGCCGCGCTCGCCGACCGGCGCCGCCGCGCGCGGCATCCGCTGTTGTCGGCGCAGGACCGCGTCACCGCCACTGTCCCCGCCCCGGTGCTGCGCCGGGACATGGACCGCTATCCCCTCGACACCGTTCCCGGCTCGATAGCGGGGCACACGGTCGTCTCCAGTGTCGATCGTGGCCCGGCCGACCTGTCCTTCGGCGGCGGGAAGGTGCGATTCACGGGCGGGTTCCCGGCTCTCGGCTCCGTCATGCACCTCACGCACGGCGTGCACGGCCTCGGCGACACCGTCACCATCTCCCTGCACGCCGATCCGGCGGTTCTACCGGATCTCGACGCCTACGCCGCCCACCTCCGTGCCGCGCTGCTCGAAACACACCTCGCCGGGCGTGACTCCGCTCCGGCTTGACGAGCGGTTGCCCGCGGGGTCAAGAACGGGCGAGGGCAGGCTGGGGCGTGGCCTGATGGACTTCGGCGGAGATCTTGATCTCCAGTTCGAGCCGGGTGACGTTGATGACCGAGCGTTCCTCCTCGACGGTGTTCTCGATCGCTCGCGACCACAACGCCTGGATCTCGGTGATCTCCTCGGCGGTGGCCTCGCCGTCGAGTTCGATCCTGCGGCGCTGCAAACTGATGTTCAGCGCCGCCGTAAGCGTACGCATCAGGTCTTCACAGCGATTGGGGATCTTGCGGTGTGCCACGACGCGCAAGCTGCTGATGAAACCCCGCGAGCCGATGATGATCTGCCGGATCTCCTCGTCCACCTGATCCAGTTCATCGGTCTCCCAGCGCTCGCAGCGCAACAACTGCTGGCGCACGTCGCTCGAGATGGCCAGCACGGCGGAAACCGCGGTCAGCACCGATTCCCGTCGCCATTTGTCGTGCTCGCGCCGCTCGGCCGCCGCGTTGGTCGACTCCACGCTGCGCTGCGCCGCGTCCAAGGTGACCCGGTTCCGCTCATCCGCGGCGGTGAGCGCCGCCCGGTTCGTGCGGTTGTTGACCAGCACGCCGACCAATGCCGCTATGGCAACGATGAGGGAACCGAAGAGCGGAAGCCACTGAGTCACGGGGACGATCATTCCATCGGAATGGGATGTCGCACAGTCTAGATCGGACGAACCGGGCTCACCCTGGTGTTCGGGCGCTAGGGGTCGGCGCGAGCGCCCCGGCTCTTGCGGATTGATTGCGCCGCGAACCCGTAGCCACCGAACGGCGAATGCCGCCCGTCGAGTCGACTCCTGTATCGGGCGAGTGGCCTAGCTCACAGCTGGCTCAGCCGTTGAACGCGTGGTCTGGACGCCGCCGTAGCACATGCGAAAGGCCAGGCCGGACGCGTTCAAGCGTCGGGCCTGGCCTTTCGTGGCGGAGGATAGGGGATTTGAACCCCTGAGGGCGTTAACCCAACCCGCGTTCCAGGCGAGCGCCATAGGCCACTAGGCGAATCCTCCGTGGAGCAGCATACCGGTAGTCCCCGGTCGGTCGCCAAATAGGTGGGGGGATAGGAGTGAAGTGCCTGGTCGAGCGGGGTGGTGGACCCGGAGGGTGGTGTTGCGGGCGGGAGGCGCTACACTGGCCGACGGATCCCGCGCGGCGCGCATCCTGTGAACTCCCCCAGGGCCGGAAGGCAGCAAGGGTCAACGGGCTCTGCCGGGTGCGCGGGGTCCCCTTATCTATCGGCTCGCGCGTGTTGATGCGCGGATGCCGAGCATTCGCTCGATCGGTGCGGCCTGTGCGACCCCGGTCCCTGCGGATCCGCGTCGGTCGGCGGATAACGCCTCCAAATCCGGGCACCACGCGGGTAACGTGAACAGCGTCCGCGGATGCACGTGCCTCTGCATGGACAACTGTTCGGTCGCCGCCCATCGGTCCGGCCAGACCATCGTCCCTTCGCTGCTTGAAAGGCTGCCCAGGATGCCCCGGCAAACGCAGATCGGTTTGATGAGCCATGAGGAGCTCGTGCTCGAGCACGACACCCAGACCGCGAACTACGCGAAGCTCGAGACCGAGAAGCTCACGCTGGACCTGACCAGGGGAAAACCTTCGCCGGAGCAACTCGACTTGTCCGCCGCGCTGCTGCACCTGCCCGGCGAGGGCGATTTCCGCGACGGCACAGGCACCGACTGCCGCAACTATGGTGGCCTGCACGGTCTCCCGGAACTGCGCGCGATCTTCGGCGAGTTGCTGAACATCCCGGTGGACAATCTGCTCGCGGGCAACAACGCCAGCCTCGAGCTGATGCACGACGTGATCACCTACGCGATGCTGTACGGCACCAATGATTCCGAGCGTCGCTGGGCCGCCGAGGACACCCTGAAGTTCCTGTGCCCGGCCCCCGGTTACGACCGGCACTTCGCGATCACCGAGGCGCTCGGATTCGAGATGATCCCGATCCCGATGCGCCACGACGGCCCGGACACCCACGCCATCGCCGAGCTGCTGGCGAACGACCCGCAGATCAAGGGCCTGTGGGCGGTGCCGAACTACGCCAACCCGACCGGCGTGGTGTTCTCCGAAGACGTCGTCCGCGAATTGGTTTCGATGCCTGCGGCGGCGCCCGACTTCCGGCTGTTCTGGGACAACGCGTACGCGGTGCACCCGCTCACCGACACCGCCGCCCCGGTGATCGACGTGCTCGGCCTGGCTGCCGCCGCCGGAAACCCGAACCGCCCCTTGGTGTTCGCCTCCACCTCGAAGATCACCTTCGCGGGCGCGGGCGTGAGCTTCCTCGGCGGTTCCACCGCGAATCTGGACTGGTACCTGAGCCACGCGTCGAAGAAGAGCATCGGCCCCGACAAGATCAACCAACTGCGTCACCTGCGCTTCTTCCGCGATGCCGACGGCGTGCGCGAGCACATGCAGAAGCACCGCGCCATCCTGGAGCCGAAGTTCGCCCTGGTGCTGAAGGTCCTCGAGGACCGCCTCGGCGCGTCCAAGGTGGCGTCCTGGACCGAGCCCAAGGGCGGTTACTTCATCAGCCTGGACGTGCTGGAGGGCACCGCGGCGCGAGTGATCGCGCTCGCGAAGGACGCGGGTATCGCGCTGACGGCAGCCGGTTCGGCCTTCCCATACAAGAACGACCCGGAGAACAAGAACATTCGCATCGCGCCGAGTTTCCCGAAGCTGCCCGAGCTGGAGAAGGCGATGGACGGCCTGGCCACTTGCGTGCTGCTTGCGGCCACCGAGAAGCTGCTCGGCAAGTAGCAGCGGACCTGGAATCGATCGCCCGGCGCAGGTTTCGTGCCGGGCGATCCTCCTGTGTGCTCGACCGCCGACAGCTTCCTACCCGGTCTCCAGCAGTTCCTTGAGCCGCGCCAGATCCCCGCGGTTCGCCCGCCGGATCGCTGCTTCCAGCACCGGTGCGGCGAGTTTCCCGAATCCGCTCGGCTCGCCGCGGTTGCGCAGCGTCATGCGGGTGCCGCCCTCCGGCGTATCGGCCCAGGTGTAGCTCGTCTCCATCGGAAACGGCCCCTGCGCGGTGCGCATCACCAGCCGTATGCCGGGCTCGTAAGCGATCACCTCGTAGGTATAGGTCAGCTTGTTGCCGAGGAAGTGCGCGACGAACGCCATGCGCGAGCCGACGCCCAGCGGCGGCTCCGTTTCCCAGGTGACGCGGTGGATGCGCGAATACCAGGCCGGAGCATGCGCCGGATCGGCCGCGTACGCCGCGACCAGCTCGCGGGAGCGGTCGATCACGACGTCGGTGCGCACGTCGACGGCCACCGGCCGGGTCAGTGCGGCTTGTGCGCGAGGACGGCGAACATGGTCACCGAGAGATGGATGTCGCCGTTGGCGGCGCCCGCCTTCAGGTCGGTGAGCAACTGCTCGCGCTGCGCCTCGGTGATCGCGCCGCGCGCGACCGCCATCGCCGAGACTCTGGTCACCAGCGACCCCGCGCCCACGCTGCGGTCCTGCACGAGGGCCTGCGAACCGATGTCGTCGACCACCAGGCCCGCCTTGGTGAGCAGGCCGGGGAGCCGACGGCCGGACAGCGGATTGGTGGTGGCCGACACGAGAGTATCGATCACCTCCCGGACGACCTGCCGGTCACCGGGGTGCATGATCGCCGTTCCCCAATCGCTGTCCACCACGACGACGCGTCCACCCGGGCGGAGTACGCGCGCGATCTCGTTGGCCGCGCGGGCGGGCGCGGTCAGATGCTGGAAGACGCGTTCGCACAGGACGGCGTCGAAGGTGTCCGCGCCGAACGGCACGCCGTAGGCGTCTCCGGAGTGGAATCTGGCGGTCGAGCCGGCCTCGGCGGCGCGGCGCTCGGCGGAGGCGAGCAGATGCGGGTCCGGCTCGATCCCGACCGCGCTGCCGTCCGGCCCCACCGCTTCGGCGAAGGTGATGACCTCCGTGCCGGTACCGGAGCCGATGTCCACGGCGTCCTCGCCTGGCCGCAGCGCGAGGGCTTCGTGCGCCCAGGTGCGCAAGCGGCGGATACCGGGCAGCGCGGCCTGTAGGTCGCGCACGTCGACGAGTTGGTCCTCGCCTGCTCGGTCGAACCGATCGGGGCGCAATGCGTAGGTGTTCATGGGCCCGTGTCCATCCCTGGCCGTTGCCGTCGTCTTGGTCGGTGTCGCCGTCATCTGAGGCATGGCCTGGAGCCTACGCGGCAGGTCATCTACCCGCGCGTAGCCACTGTGAGGTGAGTCACTCTTCATGTCGGGCCGTGCCGACCCGGGCTCTGCCGCCCCGACGGCGCCGATGAGATGATCGACCCGTCCCCAGCACACCGAGCAGGAGGTAGGCGATGACTCGCACGCTATGCCTGGCGCAGGACGCCGAGGCGGACAAGCTACTGACCGAGGATCACTTCGCCACGCTGCTCGGTATGCTCCTGGACCAGCAGTACCCGATGGAGCACGCCTTCCGCGGCCCGAAGAAGATCGCCGACCGGATGGGCGGTTTCGACATCCGGCGTATCGCGGAGGCCGACCCGCAGGAGTTCGAGGAACTCGCCGCGACGCCGCCCGCGATCCACCGCTACGGCCGCTCTATGGCCCGGCGCGCCCAGGAACTCGCGCGTTATGTCATCGAGCACTACGACGGCAAGGCCGAGCACATCTGGACGGCGGGCGACCCGGACGGGAAAGAGGTGCTGCGCCGCCTGAAGGACCTCCCCGGCTACGGCGAGCAGAAGGCGAAAATTTTTCTGGCCCTTCTGGGTAAGCAGCGCGGCGTGCGGCCGGAGGGCTGGCGCGCCGCGGCGGGCGCGTACGGCGACGAGGGCTCACGCCGATCGGTTGCCGACGTGACGGACACCGAATCTCTCGGGCAGGTAAGGGAATTCAAGAAGCAGGCGAAAGCGGCGGCCAAAGCGAAGTAGTACGGCGACTGTAACTCTCCGGTTGCCTATTTGAAATCGTCCTGCGTTTTTTCCTCGTTCTCGCACAGCCGGTGCCTGATGCTTTTGCCTGGAACGGCTCCACCTGAGATGAGGGATTGCAGGACATGAGGATGAGGAAACTCGCCGTGGTGGCGGCGCTGGTGACCATTGCGACCGGAGTGGCCGCGGGGACATCCGGTGCCGCGCCGGCGGAAGAAAACGCTGAAAGCGCAATTAATTTCACCGCGTACGCGACGGATACCCAGTCGATCATCGAAACCGACGCGGGTTCGCTCGCCGTCGAGGACGAGGTGCTCAAAGTAAAGGCCTCCAACGGTACCGTGCTCGCGGCGCAGCCGCTGCGGTTTCAGTTGGAGGACTTCGAATTCCCGATCGCCGCACAGATTTCCGGTCGTAGCGCGACGCTGACGCCGCTGTTCGACCGCGAGCACGCGGTGTACAAGCCGGTCGCCCTGCCGTACGAGGACAAGGCGCCGTGGAAGACCGAGTACGACCGTGAGGTCGCCGCTTGGACCCGCCTGACCAGTACGATCGCCGCCGGTGCGACCGTCGGCACGCTCGTCGGCGGCATCGCGGGCGGTGCCGTCGGTTGCGTGCTCGGCGGTATCGCCGGCGCCACCGTCGCCTCCGCGGCGATCGTCGGTCTGTTCGGTGCGTTCATCCCGGCCGCCGCCATCGGCTGCCTCGGCGGCATCATCGCCGTCGGCGCGCTCGGCACCCTGGCGGGCCAGCTGCTGGTGACCGCTCCGGTGGCGGTCGCCGC
Organism: Nocardia sp. NPDC057455; assembly: GCF_042802775.1. Lineage (NCBI taxonomy): Bacteria > Bacillati > Actinomycetota > Actinomycetes > Mycobacteriales > Nocardiaceae > Nocardia > Nocardia sp. NPDC057455. Next base: position 22,190 of record NZ_JBHVDM010000013.1, read on the forward strand.
CGCGATCCAGTACTTCACGACGATCAATCAGCCGTTCAACGCGCCGAAGTAATCCTTCCGAGCGAAAATACCTCGCCCCCTGCGGAGCTCTCCGGGGTGCGGGGTCTTTTCGCGTGCCCGCGACCTGCGGAAACAATGTGCCTGTGCACACAACGGCGCGTCGGGGGTTGGTGCGTCGCGGAAATCGGTGTTAATTTTGATGACATGTCTGCCGGCCGATGCAACCTCCTGCGCGTCACTTACGTGACCGCCGCGCTGGGTCTGCGGCTGCCATTGACACGCGAACTGTGTCGCCTCTCTTGCTGCAGCTGAGCGGTTTTTCCTGCTCGTTTGCTGCCTCGCCGCCCATGTAGGCATGTCCCGTCGATTACGGGACTTCAGCAAGGATCCGCACAATGTCCCTTCCCACCCTTGAACGATCCGTCTCCAGGGTTGCCAACGGCCGCGCCCGCGTTCAGCGTCCGGTTGTCGCTCCCGAACTGCGCCTCGCCGACAACCCGGCGGCCGCGGTCCTGCGCGCCGCCACCGGAGGTCCCGTTTCACGCGACAACGCCGCGCGCACAACGGGTCTGAGCATCGCCACGGTCAACCGCCAGGTCTCCGCTCTGCTCGCGGCAGGCCTGCTGCGGGAACGCCCCGACCTGACGGCCTCGGGTGCGGTCGGGCGCCCCCGCGTCCCCTTCGAGATCGACCACGACGCCTACCTCACCATCGGCATCCACATCGGCGCCGCGGTCACCAAGATCGTCGCCGCCGACCTGCGCGGCCGCATCCTCGGCGGCCTGGCCATCGCCACTCCGCAGACCGGTCAGGAGTTCGCCACCACCACCGTCGCCCGCAGTGCGAAGGCGTTCCTGCAGCGCTGGCACCGGCGCAAGGCGCTGTGGGCCGGCGTCGCGATCGGCGGGCGGGTCGACCCGCTGACCGGCGTCGTCGATCACCCGAAACTGGAATGGCGCGCAGCGCAGGTCGGTTCGGTGCTCGGCGAGGTGCTGGAGTTGCCCGTCTCGGTGGCGCCGCACGTCGAGGCGATGGCCGGCTCGGAGCTGTTGCTGCCCACGGGTGAGCCCAAGGACCAAGCTCGCCTCGAGCGGGGCAGCAGTCTGTACTTCTACGTGCGTGAAACCGCCGGTGTCGCGGTGACTCTGGACGGCCGCGTGCACACGCCGAGCAACGGCCCCGGATCGATCGCGCATCTGCCCACGGGTTCGGACGTTGAATGCACCTGCGGACGGCGTGGCTGCTTGGAAGTGACCGTCGGTGATCGGTCGCTGCACTCCAGGGCCGTCGGCCGCGGCATCATCCCGGCGCACAACGGCACCGCGGGCTCGACCATCGCCGACCTGTACCGGGCCGCGGAGGCCGGATCGGAGTCCGCGCGCGAATTGCTCGCCGAACGGGCCACCATTCTCGGTCACACCGTGGCGATGGTGCGCGACATGCTCAACCCCGATCGGGTGGTCCTCGGCGGCCAGGCCTTCACCGGTTACCGCCCCGCGGTCGCGCATGTGGCGCGGGCGTTCAATCAGGGGTCGACGCTGCCGCCCACCGACATCCGGATCAGCGGATTCGGTGGCAAAGTGCAGGAATACGCCGCGGTCGTGACCTCGCTGAGCGTCCTCTACGCCGATCCGCTGGCCGCGGTACGGCGAACCGCACTGAGCGACTGAGTAATACGACGAAGGGCGACCGGCCACTGCGGCCGGTCGCCCTTATTCGTGCGCGTGACGCTAGCGGTGCGGATCGCCCGCGATGGCGAAAAGCCCCTCCAGCGCGGTGATGAAGAACGGGAAGTGGCCTGCGAAGCGCTGCAGGTTGCGGTCGCGTTCGAAGCCGCCGAACCAGTAGAGGCCGGGTTGCGCGTCGGCCGACGGATCCAGGTCACGGAAGACGCGGACCCAGTTGTCGGCGCGTGCGCCGAGCACCATGAACGGCAGAGCGCGGGAGAACACGGTCTCTTGGTCGATCGGCGGGATCTGTTCGCGCCGGACATTTTCCAGGCCACGCTGCAGCGCGCGGATCTGCCGGGCAAGCTCCATCCCGCGCGCTGTGCGCACCGGCAGGTACTTCGGCGCGAACAGGGTCGCGACGCCACCGAGCGCGATGGCGACCCCGACCAGGGCATGTCCGGAGGTGAGCGCGAGCACCACGGTCGCCGCGACACCCGCGACCACCAGGGCCCCGCCGAGCCACAGGGCGAGGCCGGGACGGCGGCGATCGAGGAAGTTGCCCTGAGCGACGGCGTCGGCGACCAGCGCGGCGCGTACCGGTTCGGAGGCCACGCGCCCCGGCTTGCGCAGCTCGCCCAGTGTCACCGCGTCGGAGCCGTCGGGCAGCAGCGCTCGGTAGACGGCCTTCTCGTAATCGCGCAGCTGATCGTCGGGAGTGTTCACCCGGGTGATCCGCCAGTCGCTGTCGCTGAGGGGCGCGATCCGGATGTAGCGGCGCACCGCGAGATCCACCACAGTGGCGGCGATGTCGACCGGATCGACATGTCCGTCCAGCAGCAGCCCGGCCGAACCGGGCAGCGTGCCCTCGGGCGAGGTGAATTGCACGCGATCGCCCTCGCGCAGCAGCGGGTCGATCGTCGCGGAACCGCCGCCCACCGTCGCGTCCTGGCGGCGCGCGCGCAGCACGAAGGCGGTCAAGCCCGCCAGCGCGAGCAGCAACACGCCGAACGCGACGAGCACCGGGGTGGTGATCGTGAAGGGGCCCGCGTCGCCGCTGTCACGGACGTCGGCGTTGCTCGGCACGGTGCCGGGCGGCAATTGCAGCGTCAGGTCGATCGCGTCGCCCTTGTGCAGGTCGGTCTGCTCGAGGAAGAGGACGCCGTCGGACTCGATCTTGACGTCGGCGCACGGCCGGGCGTTACCCGGCGGGCCGAGTTTGCAGTCCACGATGCCCATTTCGAAGCTCGGGCTGATCAGCGCCGCGCTGATGGACGCGATGTCGGTATTGAGCACACCGAGCCAATGGAAGACCTGGGTGCCCCGCGCGTCGCTGACGGTGTTCTGCACGGAATACCGGAAGGTAGATTCGCCGGGCCGAGCCTCGATGGTGAACTGGTCGTTGGCGACCGTCGCGGTGCCCGCGCCCTCGGTGTCCACATCGGTGACCCGGAAGACGCGCTCGGCGTCGTCGCTCACCTGCAACCGCAGCGGAAGCGACATCCGGAACGAGCCGTCCGGCGGCACCGAGACCTGTTCGACCACTTCGAGGACGCCCTCGCGGCTCAGCTTCAGATCGGCGGTGATGGTCACGCCGTCCGGCGCGGGCTGGGCCTGGGTGACCGGGGCCGTCGCGAACATCCCCGCGATGGCGAGAAGCAGCGCGCCTAGGGCGGCCCCCCGAAAAGTCAGCATGGCTGCCTACTCTAGACAGCTTGCTATCCTGCGTCAGCGGCTGTCGGCGATCACTGAGACGAGGGGGTACGGGGGCTTGACACAACCACCGTACGGACACGGACCGGTCCCGCACGGGGGGCGTCCGGTGCCTCCGCCGCCCGGCTACGGCGCGCCCTACGGCCAGCGACCGGGTTACGGCCCGCCACCTGGCTACGGTCCGCCGCCCGGCTACGGCCCGCCGCCTGGATACGCCCCGCCTGCCTACGGCCCGCCACCGGGTTACGGCCCACCGGTCCCACCGCCGATGCCATACGGTCCGCCCGGGCGGCCGCCCTACCCGCCGCCACGCAAACGGGGTGGCGGGGGATGGGTGGTGCTGCTGGTCGTCGTCGTATTTTTGGTCGCGGCGGGGCTGGTACGCAACGCGATCGCCGTAGGACGCGACGTCGGTGACGCGGCCGGTCCGCAACCGAGCTTCACGTTCGACACCCAGCCGGACGGCTCGGTCGGCCCCTCGGAAACCGGCAACAACCCGCTGCTGACCGATCCGAACGCGACGCTGCTTCCGGCGCAGTGTGATTACTCGCCGTGGGGCACCCAGGTGGACGCCGCCCGCAAGTTCTTCGAAAGCGCCGCGTCCTGCCTGGAGGCGGCGTGGAAACCCGTGCTGCGCAAGGCGAATCTGCCGTTCCAGCCGCCGTCGCTGAACGTCAGCGCGACCACGACGGGCATCACCACCCCGTGCACCGGCTCGACCACCAATTTCGCCGCGTTCTACTGTCCGGCGAACAAGACCGTCTACATGCCGATCAGCCAGTTGCAGACGGACTACTTCAAGGACAATTGGGTGGTCTACCTGTCGGTCTTCGCGCACGAGTACGGGCACCACGTGCAGGCGATGTCCGGCATCCTGCGCAAGGCCAACAGTGAGCGGGCCGATGTGGGACCGCGCAGCGCCAAAGGATTGGAATTGTCCCGCCGAGTCGAGTTGCAGGCCAATTGCTTCGACGGCATGTACCTCTCCTCGTCGTCGAAGGGCGGTTCGCTCACCGACCCGCAGCTCACCCTCGCCCGCAAGGATGCCTACGGGCGCGGCGACCAGGCCGGGGACATGCGCGACCACGGATCGTCGGAGAACGGCGGGCAGTGGTTCGAGACGGGTGTGGACAACAACCGTGCGGCCCAGTGCAATACGTTCACCGCGTCGGCGAGTTCGGTGAGCTGAGGAGCGACGCAGACGCCAGGGTACGGTCGCGCCTGCGGACCACAGCCCGCATGGCCATCCGTCGACTTCGTACCTCGGGCGAAGGTCGGCGAGCGATCCTGTGCCGCAAGCGGGCTATCCGCCTCCGCCGGCCCGCCGGTCGCTTACCCGTACGGTCATGTCTCGCACGAGTCCGCCCGCGGGCCGCGGTTGGTCACCGCGACGCACAGCGGCCGGATCGGCACGCATCGCGGGCGCTACCTTCTGCCGTACCTTCGCCCCGGGCACTGTCCCGGCGACGCGGCGGTGGCTAGTCCCGGTCTTCGGCGCGCGGGCGATCGGTATGCGGACGCCCGAGATGACCTTCGCCGAGGCGGCGCGGCGCATGGCCGTGCACTCCTTCGGCATACGCCGTCTCGGCGTGCAGGGCGAAATCGATGCCCGCGGTCTCGTCCTCCTTGCTGACCCGGAATCCGACGAGCCGGTCGATGCCCTTGCCCAGCGCGAACGAGACGCCGAACGCGTAGGCCGCGACCACGAGCACCGCCACCAGCTGCTTGCCGAGCTGAGCGAGCCCGCCGCCGAAGAACAGGCCCTCGACGCCGCCGGTCATCACTTCGGTGGCGAGCAGGCCGATCAGCACGGTGCCGACGATGCCGCCGACGAAGTGCACGCCGACCACGTCGAGCGAATCGTCGTAACCCGCCTTGAACTTCCAGCCCACCGCGAACGAGCACAGCACCCCCGCCGCGAGGCCGACCAGCAGCGCGCCCAGCGTGTTGACCGACCCGCACGAGGGAGTGATGGCGACCAGACCGGCCACCACGCCGGACGCGGCGCCGAAGGTGGTCGGCCTGCCGTCGCGGATCTGCTCAACCGCCAGCCAGCCGAGCATGCCGAGGCAGCCCGCCACCAGGGTGTTGAGGAAGACGGCCGCGGCCAGGCCGTTGGCCGCCAGCGCCGAGCCGGCGTTGAAGCCGAACCAGCCGAACCACAGCAGGCCCGCGCCGAGCAGCACGAAGGGCAGGTTGTGCGGGCGCATCGCATCGACCTTGAATCCGATGCGCGGGCCGAGCACCAGCGCGAGGGCCAAGGCCGACGCGCCGGAGGCGATCTCCACCACCAGGCCGCCCGCGTAGTCCAGCGCACCGAACGAGGCGAGCCAGCCGTCCGGGCCCCACACCCAGTGTGCGATCGGCGCGTACACCGCCAGCGCCCACAGCGGCACGAAGATCATCCACGCGCTGAACTTGGCGCGGTCGGCGATGGCGCCGCTGACCAGTGCGGCGGTCAGCACGGCGAAGGTGAGCTGGAACGTCGCGAACAACAGCTCCGGCACCGAGCCGCGCACCGAAGTCGGATCGATGCCCGCCATCCCGAGGTGGCCGAGGCCGCCGATCAGGCCGCCGCCCGCGTCGGCGCCGAACGCCAGGCTGTAGCCGAATAGTAGCCAGGTCACCGTCACCAACGGGATCGCGATGAAGTTCATCATCAGCATGTTGAGCACGCCGGACGAGCGCACCATCCCGCCGTAGAAAATGGCCAGGCCCGGGGTCATCAGCAGGACGAGGGCCGTGCTGACCAGCAGCCAGGCGGTAGCCGCGGGGTCGATGGTTGAAGACACGGGTTCACTCCTTCCGCGCGCGTGCGCTGCGAGGAAGCTACCGAATGGTCGCTCGTGGGCCGACAGCCGCTCGGTCGAAACGCGGTCAGGCCGGGGGATGGCCCTTCCGGACGCGGCGCAGCCACGCCGTGACCGTGTCCGGGGTCGGCGGGTCCGAGCCGACCAGGTCGAGCACGCTGTAACCGAGACATGCCGCGCCCATCACGCGCGAGGCGACGGCCTCCGCGTCGCCCCAGGGCAGGAAGGGCTTGGCGAGCAGCAGGGAGGCGATGCCGTGGGCCACCGACCACAGTTCCAGCACGATCGGCAGCGGGTCGCGCGGCGCCATCGTCCCGTCGTCCATGCACTTGCGTACGGTGGCCGCGAAATGCTGGAACGCTCCACTGGTGAGCACTTGGTCCACCACGCCCCCGGTCTCGGTGGGCGCGGTGGCCAGCCGGTATTGCTCGGGATGATCGAGTGCGAAGCGGACGTAGGCCATGCCTTGATCGTGCAGTTGGTTCACCGGTGAGGTAGCCGGGTCGGTGGCCGCCCGCATCGCCTCGGCGAGGTCTTCGAAGACTTGGGCGACGACGGCGTCGATGAGTTCGTCCTTGTCGGCGAAATGCCGGTAGATCGACGGCGCGCTCACCCCGACCAGCTTGCTCACCGCCCGGATCGAGACGGCATCGGCATGCCCGGTCGTGCTGAGCAGTTCGGCGGTGGCCCGCAGGATCTCCTCGCGCAGCTGGGCCCCGGAGCCGCGCGGCGAGCGCGGACGCCTGCCACCGATCATGCGCGGCCCGCGGTTTCCAGCGGGCGTGCGGCGGCGTCCTCCTCGCCCTCGGTCAGCCCGATCTTGGCGTGCAGGCGGGCCAGCGGTGCGGGCGCCCACCAGTTGGCCCGACCGAGCAGGCGCATGAGCGCGGGCGCGAGCAGGCCGCGGATGATCGTGGCGTCGACCAGCACGGTCAGCGTGAGGCCGAGGCCGAGCAGCTGCATGAACGAGACTTTCGCGGTCACCAGCGCGCCGAGCACGATCGCCATGAGCAAGGCGGCCGCGGTGAAGATGCGGCCTGTGCGGGCCAGGCCGACGGCCACCGCGCGGGTGTTGTCATGCGTGGCCAGCCACTCCTCGCGCACCCGCGACAGCAGGAACACCTCGTAGTCCATGGACAGGCCGAAGGCCAGGCAGAACATCAGGATCGGCATGGTCGGCACCAGATAACCGACCGCGGTGAAGCCGAGCAGCCCGGACAGGTGGCCCTCCTGGAACACCCACACCATCGCGCCGAAGGCAGCGGCCAGCGACAACGTGTTCAGCAAGAGCGCTTTGATCGGCAGCACGATGCTGCCGGTGAACAGGAACAAGACGATGAAGGTGGTGAGGGCGATCAGGGCGGCGGCGAGCGGAAGGCGGGCGGCCAGCGCGTGTAAGGAGTCGGCGTTGGCCGCCGCGGCGCCGCCGTAGAGCGCGTCGCCCGGGGCCGGGATCGCCCGGAGCGCTGTCAGCTGACGGTCTCCGGCGGGGGAGAAGGGGTCGATCTTGGTAGCGACATTCAAGTAGGTCCCGGTGTCGTTGGCCATCCCGGGCGGGGCAGGCGCGACTCGGGCGCCCGCCGCGTAGACCCCGGCGGCGGAGAGGACCGCGGGCACGCCCTCGACCTTGGACAGTTGGGCGGCGTACCCACCGAGCGCCGCGTCGGTGCCGCGATAGGCGTCCAGCACAATCGTCGTGCTTGCGACCGGGTCGGCCTGCGGGAACTCGGTGCGCAGGGCGTCGCCGACCTGGCGGCTGGTGGCGCTGACCGGCAGCACCCGGTCGTCGGGATAACCGAACTTCACCGACAGGAACGGCGAGCCCAGCGCCAGCAGCAGCACGATGATCACGATCGCGACCGGCGCCGCGTGCCGCATCACCACGCCTGCCAGCCGATACCAGCCGCTGTCCTCCGGCGCCCGCGGGCCGGGCGCGGGCGCGCCGCGGCGGAACAGGCGGCGCAACGGGCCCCGCAGGTCGAGGGAGTTCACCCGGTGCCCGAGCAGGACCAGCGCGGCGGGCAGCACCACGATCGATGCCGCCGCCGCAGCGGCGACCACAGCGACGCCCGCGTAGGCGAAGCTCTTCAGGAAGTACAGGTCGAACACGCTCAGCACAGCCAGCGAGAGCGCGACGGTGAGCGCGGAGAACAGCACGGTGCGCCCCGCGGTCTGCACGGACCGGATGGTGGCCGCGGCCGGATCCAGGCCGTGCGCCAGTTCCTCCCGGAAGCGGCTGACGATGAACAGGCTGGAATCGATGGCCAGTGCCAGCCCCATCGCCGTCGTCATGTTCAGCGCGTAGATCGAGACGTCGGTGAACAGCGTGCACAGGCGCAGCAGCGCCAGCGTCGCCAGGATGGCGAACACCCCGATGGTCAACGGGAGGGCCGCGGCGACCAGGCTGCCGAACACCAGGACCAGCACGATCATCGACAGCGGCACCGCGACGCCCTCGGCCAGGGTGAGGTCGCGGGTGGTCTGCTCGGTGACGTCGTGGTAGATCGCGGCGATGCCGCCCTGGCGAACCGTGATGCCACCGGAGACGCCCGAGAACTGCCGTTTCAGTTCACTCGCGGTCTGCTGGACCTGTGTCTCGTCGCCGTCGAGGTAGGCGACGACCAGGGCGCTCTTGCCATCGGTGCTGCGCAACGCGTTCGCCAGCGGCTGCGGCGTGGTCCAGTAGGACTGCACGCCGCGCACGTCGCCGCGCGCCTTCAGCGCGTCGGCCAGCCCGACGCCCGCCGCCTTGGTGGCCGGATCGTCCGTGCCGGCGTCCGAACCGACCAGCAGGACGAAGTTGGGCGCGGCGCCGGCGAAATTGTCGGCGATCAGCTCACTGACGCGGGCGGATTCGGCATCGTTCGAGGTGAACCCGCCGGATTTCAGGTGCGCGGGCGCGGCGGCGCCGAAGACGCCGCACAGCACGGCGACGGCGAGCGCCGCGGCCAGCACCGCGCGCGGAAATCGGGTGATGAATCGGGCCATCCGGGTCAGCATCGCGGCTCCGCTCGCTAGGTTAACGGCGTTAGAGTAACGCTGTTAACCCAAGGTGTCGAGCCCGCGGGAGGCGCCCGGGTCAGCCGCGGGACTTACGGATGGCCCGCAATCCCCTCCGTCCGGGCACGGGCAGGTCGTCGCACATCTCCACCCACTCCGCGGTGGTCAACCAGAGCTGCTGGGCGCGGGCATCGGCGGTGTTGTGGAAGATCCGGCGGCCCCGGTCGTCGCGCAGTTCTTGCGCGACCACCGACCAGCGTGGCGCGCGGCCGTGCTCGTCGAGGTAGTCGGCGAGATAGGCCGCGATCGCCGTGCCGATGGTGTTCACGGGACGCAACGAGACCCGGTTCCCGTACTGGGCAGCGTAGAAACGGCGTGCGGCGCACAGGGACCGCGGATTGGCGTTGGAGGCGATCCATCCAGCGCGCTGGGCCCGCTCGATCAGCCAGAGGTGTTTGACCGCCGACGGCGCGATGTTGCCGACGCGGGTGCGGATCAGCGTCATGATCTGCTCGGTGCACAGCACATCGCGGCGGGTGGGCCCGTAGCCGTGCGCGGTCCAGTGCGCGTCCGCCAGTTTGGCGAGCACCCGGCCGAAGTCGTCGATACTGCGCTGGGCCCGGCGGCCGAGACGTTCGATGCGTTCGGCCTCGCGGCGCATCTCGTTCTGCGCGGTCAGCGTGCGGATCGCGGCCATGGTGGGGACCTGGCCGCGTTCGAGGAGTTCGAGGATGGCGGCGGCGGTGGCCGGATCGGCTGCCGCGGTGACCGGCAGCGAGTCGCGTTTGATCGCGAACTCCTCCGGGCTGATGGCGCGGCTCAAGAGGGCGACGGCGGAGCGGTCGCCGGCGAAATCGGTGCTGGACAGCCAGGCGGCGGCGATGTCGTCACACGACACGGTGGACGGTCCTCCGGTGGAAGTGGGGGAATTGGCGCTGGTCACCCGTGGTGCTCTGGAGGTTGTGCCCCGGTCGGGATGAGGGACCGGCCGGGGTCACCAACCTGATGAAGGTTTGGCTACCGAAGTTGCCGACTGCCACGTTAGCCAGACGATTGCATCGGTGTCACCCATGGTTGCGGTTTCGTTATCTCCGAAAAGTCGAGGTAAACCGGGGTGTGAGTACGTATTCTCTGGCTCGGTCGGGATGCCGTGGCGGGTGTGTCCGAACTTCGCTCGTGCAGCATGAGCGATAGCTCTGAGGTTGCTATCGCGTGTGGCGAGGGTGGTCGCGGAAGAAGGCGTCGGGCATGTTGTGACTTGGGTCACATTTCGGCGCCCATGCGGGACTCCGGGCGGCGCAGCGGGCGGGCATGTCCTTTGTCGGAGGTCGCCGGTAACCTCTGGCCGTGGCTCTGTACCGGAAGTACCGACCGGCAACGTTCGCTGAGGTGGTGGGTCAGGAGCACGTCACCGACCCGCTGAGTACCGCACTCGACACGGGGCGGATCAGTCATGCCTATCTGTTCTCCGGTCCGCGCGGCTGCGGCAAGACGTCCTCCGCGCGCATCCTCGCCCGATCGCTGAACTGCGTGGAGGGGCCCACCTCGACGCCCTGCGGTATCTGCCCGTCCTGTACGGCGCTCGGGCCGGGTGGTCCGGGCAATCTGGATGTCATCGAACTCGACGCCGCGAGCCACGGCGGCGTCGACGACACCAGGGAATTGCGGGACCGCGCCTTCTACGCCCCCGCCGAGTCCAGGTACCGGGTGTTCATCGTCGACGAGGCGCACATGGTGACCACCGCGGGGTTCAACGCGCTGCTCAAGATCGTCGAGGAACCGCCTGCCCACCTGATCTTCATCTTCGCCACCACCGAGCCGGACAAGGTGCTGCCCACCATCCGCTCGCGCACGCATCATTATCCGTTCCGGCTGCTGCCGCCCGCCACGATGCGCGGCCTGCTCGGGCGGATCTGCGAGCAGGAGCACGTTCCGGTCGAAGAAGCGGTGTACCCCTTGGTGATTCGCGCGGGTGGTGGTTCGCCGCGCGACAGCCTGAGCGTGCTCGATCAGCTGCTGGCGGGCGCGGGCCCCGAGGGCGTCACGTACGTCCGCGCGGTCTCGCTGCTCGGCGTCACCGACGTGGCGCTGATCGATGACGCGGTCGAGGCGCTGGCCGCCGACGACGGCGCCGCGCTGTTCGGCACGGTCGACCGGGTGATGGAGGCCGGCCACGACCCGCGGCGATTCGCCGCGGACCTGCTCGACCGCTTCCGGGACTTGATCCTCATGCGGGCGGTGCCCGACGCCATCGAACGCGCTCTGGTCACCGGCCCGGGTGACGTGCTCGATCGGATGCGAGACCAAGCCGAGCGATTGGGTTCGGCCACCCTGACCCGTTACGCCCAGCTGCTGCACGAGGGTCTCGGCGAGATGCGCGGTGCGACGGCGCCGCGACTGCTGCTCGAAGTAGTCTGCGCGCGCATGTTGCTGCCCTCGGCGTCCGATGCGGAATCCGCCACGTTGCAACGCCTCGAACGGCTCGAGCGCGGTATGGCCGGGGGCTCCTTCGCCGACGCATCCTCGGCGCCCACTACCGCCCAGCCCGCGGCGGTGGCCGGGGCGCCGTCGGAGCCGCCTCGTCGCCGGGGCGCCGAGGCGCTGGCCGCGATTCGTCGCGAGAACCGCGTGGGTGGTCGCTCGGAGGGTGCTACTGAAGAAGCCGGTGGTCACGCGGGCGGCGGGCTTCGGCCGATGTCTGCCGGTGGCGAGGCGTCCACGAACTCGATCGCGTCGGCTGCCGGTGCGGAAGGCGGCGCAGATCCTATTGGGCCGGTCGCCGGACCGGACTCCGCTGCTGTGCCAGGCGGTGGGCAGGCAGAGGCTTTGCCGGCGGGAGGGCCGAGCGCGGCCGCCGAGTCGGGCATTTCGAAGATCGGGACCGCCGATTCACCCGGGGCGAACTCCGAGACATCCGGGTCGGTTGACGGCGGAGCGGACCGTGTTCCTTCCGAATCCGCTGCGGCACAGCATATTTCCAGCACCACAGCGCGGTCGGAATCTTCCCCGGCGGTGCAGTCGGAGGGTTCTGCGGCGTCGGGCGCGCAGACGGCGTCGCCTACCGTCGATCCGGCCGACGGGCGCGATCGCGCGGCCGACTCCACTGCGGCCCGGAGTTCTCTGCGCGATAGCGGGCCAGCGGACGCGACTGCCGCGCAAGATGCTGCCGTTGCAGGTGAACGCGGCGCTTCCGATTCGAGGGCCGCGCGGAGTTCTGCCGTTGGTCGTGATCGCGACGCCGTCGGTGCGAGTGCCGCGCTGGATTCCGCTGACGAGAGTGATCGCGGGGCAGCGGACTCGGCTGCCGAGCGCAGGTCCGCCGTTGAGCCCGATCGTGGGGTTGCTGATTCGGCTGCTGCGCGCAGTTCCGCCGTTGGCTCGGATCGTGGGGTTGCCGACACGGCTGCTGCGCGCAGTTCCGCCGTCGGCTCGGATCGTGGGGCCGCCGACACGGCTGCTGCGCGCAGTTCCGCTGTCGGCTCGGATCGTGGGGCCGCCGACACGGCTGCCGAGCGGGAGTTCAGCGCCGGGCAGGGCAATCAAGGTCGATCCGATGCTCAGGTCTCGCAGGAGCCCGCTGCCGCTCCTTCTCTCGCGCCGAGTGGTGATCTGCTGCGTGAGGTGGAAGCCGCCTGGGCGGATATTCGCGCCAAAGTGCGCGAATTCGGCGCGGCCGTGCAGGCGATGCTCGCGGGCGCGTCGGTCGCCCGGGTGGAGGGCGAGGTGATCGTCTTCGCGCATCAGCACGCGCCGCTGGCTCAGCGCCTGTCCGATCCGCGGAATCTGGAAGCGGTCCGATCGGCGGTGCGGGCGGTGCTCGGCCGCGACCATGAGGTGCGCTGGGAGGCGGGCGGCGCGGCGCCACGGCCGGCAGCGGCGGCGCGGGCGGGCGCCACCGCGAACCGTGCCCGTGGGCAGGCGGCCAACCAGCCGGGACGTGAATCCGGCAACGCGACAGGCCGCGCTTCGGATGCCGCCGCCCCGCCGAAGTTCTCGCGTCCGAGTCAGGCGCGGAACGCCGGCGCCGACAAGCCGGGCAACGCGGCTCGCGCACGCGCGGGCGGCGCGAACCCACGTCCGTATCCCGCGGATGACGACATCCCGCCGCCCGATTACCCCGACCTACCGGACGATCCCGGCCCTGCGGACTATCCGCCGCCCTACGACGCCGAACCGAGTGGAAACGACGCCGCGAGCAGCCGGGGCCGGACCGGCGACGGCATCATCCCCGCCCCCACGCCGGAAGAGGAGCAGGAGATGATGGCCGCCGCGGCCGATCCAGTGGCTCCCGGCGACCGGCGCGACCCGGACGAGGTCGCCCTCGAATTGCTGAAGAGTGAGCTGGGTGCCACACGGTTGGATGGTTGACAACCACCGTTCTCACGACGTTAAGTTAACCGGAGTTCGCACTCCACGGTAGTATGTACGGGTAGCCGGGAGCTTCGGTACGCCGACGTTCTATGGTATGCCCAGGCGTACGGGCGACCGGACGTGCGTTCGCTGTTGCCTGCCTGGTTTTGTACAGCGTTAGGAAAGGTCGGCCGCGAGGCCGGTCAGCGAGGTCAGCCGCAGCCACGCCGCACCCGCGGTGTCGCCGCACACCAGCGCTCGGACGGATGTATGTCCGGCCGATCGCACATTGAGGAAGGAACACTCCGATATGACCACAGAGGCCTACATTTACGAGGCCATCCGCACTCCGCGCGGCCGTGGCAAGAAGAACGGCTCGCTGCACTCGGTCAAGCCGATCGACCTGACTGTCGGTCTGATCCAGGAGCTGCGCGGCCGCTTCCCCAACCTCGACGAGGACCGGATCTCCGACCTGATCCTCGGCGTGGTGGCGCCGGTCGGCGACCAGGGCGCGGACATCGCCCGTACCGCGGTCACCGTGGCCGGCCTGCCCGACACCGTCGGCGGCTTCCAGCTGAACCGTTTCTGCGCTTCCGGCCTCGAGGCCGTCAACCTCGCCGCTCAGAAGGTCCGCTCCGGCTTCGACGACCTGGTCCTCGCCGGTGGCGTGGAGTCCATGTCCCGCGTGCCGATGGGCTCCGACGGCGGCGCCTGGGCGCTGGACCCGGCCACCAACTACGACACCTACTTCGTCCCGCAGGGCGTCTCCGCCGACTTGATCGCCACCATCGAGGGCTTCAGCCGCGACGATGTCGACGCCTACGCGGTGCGCTCGCAGGAGCTGGCGGCCAAAGCCACCACCGGCGGCTACTTCGCCAAGTCGATCGTCCCGGTCAAGGACCAGAACGGCATCATCGTGCTGGACAAGGACGAGCACATGCGTCCCGGCACCACCGCCGAGGACCTGGCCAAGCTGCAGCCGTCCTTCGCCGTGATCGGTGAGATGGGTGGCTTCGACGCGGTGGCGCTGCAGAAGTACCACTTCGTCGAGAAGATCAACCACGTGCACCACGGCGGCAACAGCTCCGGCATCGTCGACGGCGCCGCGCTCGTGCTGATCGGTTCGGAAGAGGCGGGCAAGGCCTCCGGCCTGACCCCGCGTGCGCGCGTCGTCGCGACCGCCACCAGCGGCGCGGACTCCACCATCATGCTCACCGGTCCGACCCCGGCCGCCAAGAAGGTGCTGGCCAAGGCGGGCCTGACCCTCGATGAGATCGACCTGGTCGAGATCAACGAGGCGTTCGCCTCCGTGGTGCTGAAGTTCCAGAAGGATCTGAACATCCCGGACGAGAAGCTGAACGTCAACGGCGGTGCGATCGCGATGGGTCACCCGCTGGGCGCGACCGGCGCGATGATCACCGGCACCATGGTCGACGAACTGGAGCGCCGCAACGGCCGCTACGCGCTGGTCACCCTGTGCATCGGCGGCGGCATGGGCGTGGCGACCATCATCGAGCGGGTCTGACCCCAACCGACAGCTGAAGATTTGCGGCGGCGTGAGCGTCAGGCCCGGAGGCGGCAGCCTGCGTAACCACGTAGAGCCGCGAACGCCGCTAATTCACCTAGGAGACACAGAGCTGTGAGCGAAACCAACATGATCGGTTGGGAGCAGGATTCGGACGGCATCGTCGTACTGACGATGGACGA
The DNA here is from genome assembly GCF_042802775.1 of Nocardia sp. NPDC057455. Classification (NCBI taxonomy): domain Bacteria; kingdom Bacillati; phylum Actinomycetota; class Actinomycetes; order Mycobacteriales; family Nocardiaceae; genus Nocardia; species Nocardia sp. NPDC057455. The sequence goes on from NZ_JBHVDM010000013.1 coordinate 37,437, forward strand.
CCCGAACCAGGGCGCCAACACGATGAACGAGCTGTACAAGAAGTCGATGACGGCCACCGTCAAGCGGCTCGAGGAGGAGAAGGACAGCATCACCGGTGTCGTCCTGACCTCCGCGAAGAAGACCTTCTTCGCCGGCGGCGACCTGAAGAACATGATGAAGGTCGGCCCGGACGACGCCCAGGCGCTGATGGAGGAGCTCACCGAGATCAAGAGCGCCCTGCGTCGCCTGGAGCAGCTGGGCAAGCCGGTCGTCGCCGCCATCAACGGCGCCGCGCTCGGCGGCGGCCTGGAGATCGCGCTGGCCACCCACCACCGCATCGCCGCGGACGTGCCGGGTTCGCAGATCGGTCTGCCGGAGGCCACCCTCGGCCTGCTGCCCGCGGGCGGCGGCGTCATCCGTACCGTGCGCATGCTGGGCCTGCAGAACGCCCTGATGCAGGTGCTGCTGCAGGGCCAGCGCAACAAGCCGGCCAAGGCCAAGGAGATCGGCCTGGTCGACGAGCTGGTCGGCTCGATCGAGGAGCTGGTCCCCGCGGCCAAGGCGTGGATCAAGGCCAACCCCGAGGCCGGTGTGCAGCCCTGGGACAAGAAGGGCTTCAAGATCCCCGGCGGCACCCCGTCCTCGCCCGCGTTCGCGGCGAACCTGCCCGCCTTCCCGGCGAACCTGCGCAAGCAGCTCAAGGGTGCGAACATGCCCGCGCCGCGCGCCATCATGTCGGCCGCGGTCGAGGGCTCGCAGGTCGATATCGACAACGCGTCGCTGATCGAGTCCCGCTACTTCGTGCACCTGCTCACCGGCCCGGTCGCGAAGAACATGATCCAGGCGTTCTTCTTCGATCTGCAGACGATCAACAACGGCGGTTCGCGTCCGAAGGACGTGCCGAAGAAGGAGATCAAGAAGGTCGGCGTGCTCGGCGCGGGCATGATGGGCGCGGGCATCGCGTACGTCTCCGCCAAGGCCGGCTACGAGGTCGTGCTGAAGGACGTCACGATCGAGGCGGCCGAGCGCGGCAAGAACTACTCCGAGAAGATCGAGGCCAAGGCCCTCTCCCGTGGCAAGACCACCGAGGAGAAGTCCAAGGCGCTGCTTGACCGGATCAAGCCGACCGCGGACCCGGCCGACTTCGCCGGCGTCGACTTCGTCATCGAGGCGGTCTTCGAGAACACCGAGCTGAAGCACAAGGTGTTCCAGGAGATCGAGGACGTCGTCACCCCCGACGCGCTGCTCGGCTCGAACACCTCCACCCTGCCGATCACCGGTCTGGCGACCGGCGTGAAGCGCCAGGAGGACTTCATCGGCATCCACTTCTTCTCGCCGGTCGACAAGATGCCGCTGGTGGAGATCATCAAGGGTGAGAAGACCTCGGACGAGGCGCTGGCCCGGGTGTTCGACTACACCCTCGCGATCAAGAAGACCCCGATCGTCGTCAACGACAGCCGCGGTTTCTTCACCTCGCGCGTGATCGGCACCTTCGTCAACGAGGCGATCGCCATGCTCAAGGAGGGCATCGAGCCCGCCACCATCGAGCAGGCGGGTCTGCAGGCGGGCTACCCGGCCGCGCCGCTGCAGCTGTCGGACGAGCTGAACCTGAAGCTCATGCAGAAGATCGCCAAGGAGACCCTGGAAGCCGCCGAGGCGGGCGACACCACCCTGGGCGTCAAGCGGCACCCGGCGCAGGACGTCATCGACTACATGGTGTCCGAGGGCCGTCCGGGCCGCCTGGAGAAGGCGGGCTTCTACGAGTACGACGAGAACGGCAAGCGCACCGGTCTGTGGGAGGGCCTGCGCGAGCACTTCAAGACCTCGGCGGACTTCGGCGTCCCGTTGCAGGATCTGATCGACCGCATGCTGTTCGCGGAGGCGATCGAGACCCAGAAGTGCTTCGACGAGGGCGTGCTCACCTCCACCGCCGACGCCAACATCGGCTCGATCTTCGGCATCGGCTTCCCGGCCTGGACCGGTGGTGTGCACCAGTTCATCGTCGGTTACCCGGGTGGCCAGGAGGCCTTCGTGGAACGCGCCGACTACCTCGCCAAGAACTACGGCGAGCGCTTCGAGGTTCCGGCCTCGCTGCGTAAGTAGTCTCGCGCCGGAACGCAACGGCGAAGTCCGTCACCGCTTTTCGCGGTGGCGGGCTTCCGTCGTTTCCCAGCCCGTACACCTTCGCGTTCGCTCGGCCGGATAGGTTGGCAGCCGTGCCGAGACGTAGTCGCCATGTTCTGATCGCCAGTTGCGCGCTCACGCTCGCATCGGCCCCGCTGGCGGCCGCGGACCCCGCGCCTTCGGTGCGCTTGCTGGGCGAGCAGGTGATCGCGTCGGGTCTGGACTTCGATGGCACCACCGTGGGCGGTCTCTCCGGGATCGATTACTCGGCACGTACTGGAGAATTCGTGCTGATCAGCGACGATCGGTCGAGCAAGAACCCCGCGCGGTACTACACCGCGCGCGCCGAGGTCGGCGAGCGCGGCGTCGGACCGGTGAAGATCACCGGTACCCGACCGCTGCTGGCCGCGACGGGTGCTCCCTACCCGCCGATGTCGGTCGACCCGGAGGAGATCCGGTTCGATCCGTGGACCGGCGACTACTACTGGATGCAAGAGGGCGAGCGGGACGGCGCCGTGCTGGCGGACCCGTCGGTGCGGATCGCGCACCCGGACGGCTCCTACGCCGGTGATCTGCCGATCCCGGCGAACGAACGGATGCGTCCCGATTCCGGCCCCCGCCGGAATCAGGCGCTGGAGGCAGCGACCTTCCTCGCCGCGGGCACATTGTTCGCGACCGCGACGGAAGGGCCGCTGCTACCGGACGGCCCGGCGGCGACCACGGCCGGTGGAGGGCTCGCGCGCATCACCGTCCAGGCCCGATCCGGGCCCTTGCTCGCCCAGTACGCGTACCCGATGGAGCCGGTCTTCGCCGAGTCGCGGCCGGAGCCCGGCCGCGGCGAAGCGGGGATCGCGTCCATCCTCGCCGCCGATCCGCTGGATCCCACGAAAATCCTTGTGCTGGAACGTTCCTACTCCCCGGGCGCGGGCAACAAGATCCGCGTCTACGAGGCCGACCTGAGTACCGCGACCGACATCCTCGACGCCCCGGTCGGCTCCGCGCGCCCGGTGGCCAAGCGGCTGCTGGTGGACCTCGACGACGTCGGCCTCTCCGCTGTCGACAACGTGGAGGGCATGACGTGGGGCCCCCGGCTGCCCTCCGGCGAGCGAACCCTGGTCCTGGTCAGCGACGACAATTTCGACAGCCGCCAGATCACCCAGGTCATCGCCCTCGCCCTCGCCTAATCCGCAGGACGCAACTCCTCGGCGGCGGCCTGGTAAGCGGCGGCTGCCCTGGTGAAGTAGTCGAACAGCACCTCGCGCTGTTCGGGCGAGTAACCGCCGATGATCTCGCCGATGCGTTTGCGCGCCGGGGCGAGAATCTCGTCGAGATCGGCGGGCTTGCCGACCGGTTCGACGATCACCTTGCGCCGGTCGCCCTGGACCGGCGCACGACGGACATAGCCCGCGTCCTCCAGCCGGTCGATGAGCCGGGTGGTCGGGCCGGTGGTCAGACCGCTGCGAGCGCCGAGTTCGCCGGGCGTCATCGGTCCGGCCAGTTCGAGGATGTTGAGCGCGTAGAGGTCGGTGGCGCCCAGGTCGACCGCTCGCGCCCCGGCTTGGCCGTGCAGCATGACCGCGCTCACGTAGCGCCGGTAGACCTCATGGGCGTCCGCCGGAAAGCCATGCGGCGCGGTCTCGGGTATTGACACAGATCTCTCCAGCCTTTAATTTCTTCCTTCATAAAGAGACTTCCTAAAAGAAGAAAGCTCTTACGGGAAGAATTTATCATGGAGGCACATCATGAGCGGCGACGACAACACCGACCGGCTCGGCATTCTGGCGCTTCTCGCCGACATGACAGACGCCTGGGGCCGAGCGGACGCCGACGCTTATGGCGCGGTCTTCACCGAGGACGCCACCTACACCAGTTACCTCGGCACCCATTACCGCGGGCGCGCGGACATCGTCGCTTCGCACCGCGCCTTGTTCGCGGGTGTCCTGAAGGGCACCCGGCTGGCCGACGAGGTGCTGGACATTCGCCACTGCGGCCCGGACGTCGCCGTGGTGACCAGTCGTGGCGACACCTACAAGGGATCGCCGAAGCCGGCTCCGGCCAAGGTGCAGACCTACACGGTGGTCCGCCGGGACGGCCGATGGCGCATCGCCGCTTTTCAGAACACCAAACGCAGGAAGCTCATGGAGCGCATCACCTTTTGGTTCACCCCGGCGGCACGTCCCACCGGGCAGCGCTGATCGATCCACGGTGAATACGCTCGTCGGCCGGTTGGCCGGCTTCGCCACGGGTATCCCTTCGGATGGACCAGACGTGGCGGCGGCCACGAGCCCGAGCGGCACCTGCAAAGGTGAGCGCGAGAGCTTATTTCGTGCCGGACATCGAGCCCCGGCCGGAGCGCTGAGCGGCGCGCGACACGCGGATCCGCGGTACGAGTCGTCTTGTTCGGAAACGTCACCCGCCTGATACCGGGCCGCGCTACGTTGGAGTATGCGCAGACATATCGGACACGGCGTCCGGGGTCGGCGCGGAGTTGGTCGCCGATTCGATGTGAGTTCGAGGTGATCACATGAATCCACAGACGCGTTCGGGCCGGGTGCGCCCCGAATCGACTGCGGCCGAGACGAACACGCGCCGGGAGACGCCCATCGGCATCGCCGACGAGTTGGAGGCGATGGGCCTGTCCGGTGCCGTGGAGATCGGCCGTGGCGGATTCGGGGTGGTGTACCGCTGCGTGCAGACCGCGTTGGATCGGGTGGTCGCGGTGAAAGTGCTCCCCTCGGAGATCGACCAGGAGAGCCGGGAGCGGTTCCTGCGTGAGGAACAAGCCATGGGCAGGCTGTCCGGCCACCCGAACATCGTCGACATTCTCCAGGTGGACGTGACGGCCACCGGCATGCCGCTCATCGTCATGCCGTACTGCACCCACGGGTCACTCGAGCAGCTGATCCGTGATCAGGGCCCGCTGACCTGGGCGGACTCGCTGCGAGCCGGTGTGAAGCTGGCGGGCGCCATCGAGAGCGCCCACCGCGCCCGGATCCTGCACCGGGACGTGAAACCGGCCAACGTCCTGCTCAGTGGCTACGGCGAGCCGCAGCTGACGGATTTCGGCATCGCCCGCATCCCGGGCGGATTCCGCACGTCCAGCAGCATGATCACCGGCTCGCCCGCGTTCACCGCGCCGGAGGTCCTCAAAGGCGACGAGCCGACCATCCGCTCCGACGTCTACGGCCTCGGTTCGACGTTGTTCGCCTTGCTTACCGGGCATGCGGCCTTCGAGCGGCAGGCGGGCGAGCGGGTGGTCGCGCAATTTCTGCGCATCACCACCCAGCCGGTGCCCGACCTGCGCGAACAGGACATTCCCCCGGATGTGGCCACCGTCATCGAACACGCGATGGCCCCGAGTCCGCGAGATCGCCCGGTCAGCGCCTACGAGTTCGGCGAGATGCTGCGCGAGGTGCAGCGCAACCATGACCAGCTGCCGGACGAGATGGCTCTGCTGGACACCACGCCGGAGGCCGAACCGACGGTTCCGACCGCCGTGGGCATACCGACCGTGGCATGGACCGGTTCCCGTCCCGCGGTCACCGCGCGGCGCAGCTGGCCGTTGACGCTGCGGCCCGCCGTGTCGCAGCATCCGGCCACCTCGACGACGACACCGCCGACCGCCGTGACCAAATTCCGTCCCCCCACGCCCACGCGAGATCCGATACCGCGGCCGCGTCTGCTGGACATCCTGCGTGGGGGCGGGCGGCGCCGACTCGCGGTGATCCACGGGCCCGCGGGATTCGGCAAGAGCACGCTGGCCGCGCAGTGGCGCGCCGAGCTCACCGAAGGCTCTGCCGCCGTCGCCTGGATCGGCATCGACCGCGACGACGACAACGAGATCTGGCTGCTCGCCCATCTGATCCAGGCGATCCGCCGGGTGCACCCGGACGTCGGCGCCGGGCTGGATCAAGTGCTGGAGGAGCGGCCGGCCGACGCCGCCGCGTTCGTGATTCCCACGCTCATCGACGAGATCCACGCCGCGGGCAAGACGGTCGTGGTAATTGTCGAGGACTGGCAGCGGATCACCGACGCGGGCGCGCATCGGGCGATGGAAGCCTTGCTGGACAACGGCTGCCATCACCTGCGTTTCGTGGTGACCAGCCGGGAGCAATCCGGCCTGCCGACGAGCCGGATGCGGGTGCACGACGAACTGGTCGAGATAGGTTCGGCCGCGTTGCGGCTGACCGAAGCGGAGACCCGGCAGATCCTCGTCGAACGCAACGGATTCGATCTGACCCCCGAGCAGGTGACCGAGATCCACACCGCTACCGACGGTTGGCCCGCGGCCATCCAGCTGGTCGGACTCTCCCTGCGCGGCAACGCCGACCCCGCTCAGCTGATCGCCACGCTCTCGGAGGGCAACCACGGCATCCGCGAGTACCTCGCCGAGAACGTGCTGGACACCCTGGAACCCAAGATGCTCGAGTTCCTGATGTCGATCGCGGTGACCGAGCGGGTCTGCGGCTCGCTCGCCGCGGCGCTGTCCGGGGAGCCGGACGCCGAGCAGTTGCTCGAGCAGGCCGAGCAACGCGAGCTGTTTTTGCGGCGCATCGAGCACGACCCGGAGTGGTTCCGGATGCAGCCGCTGTTCGCCGAGCATCTGCGGACCCGGCTGGACCGCGTCCATCCCGGGAATTCGAAGTCGCTGCACCGCAAGGCTTCGCGCTGGTACGCCGAACATCAGCTGCTGCGCAAGTCGGTCGACCACGCACTGGCCGCGACCGATCTGAAGATGGCGCTGGACCTGCTCGAGGGCGGCGGGATGGATCTGATCGACGGATCCCGGCTCGCCACGCTGCTGGGCAGCGTGTCGAAACTGCCGATGCAGCAGGTGGCCTCGCGCTCGAAGTTGCTGATGGCGGTGGCCAGGGCGAATGTCAACTTGCAGCAGTCCGGCGCGGCCCGCAACGCGCTGGGCAGACTGTCCAGCATCCTGGCCCGCGGCTCCACGGGCGACGCGGATGTGCGCGTCCAGCGCTGCCAGGCGGCGGTGCTCGCCGCGTCGGACCAGATCGCGCGTGACCACACCGAGGGCGTGCTGGATCGGGTCGCCGACTGCTTGCGGGAGCCGGGCGATCTCCCGGCTTGGACGGTCTCGACCGCGGCGAACCTCACCACGTTCGTGCGCCTGTGCGGGTTCGATTTCGAGGGCGCCAGGAAGATCCAGGAGTGGGCCGAGGACTATCACAAAAACTCGAAGGATCCGCTCGGCCTGGTGTTCGGCCGCTGCGGCCAGGGCGCGGCCGCCTACGAGCAACTCGACGTCGCCACCGCCACCCGTTGTTTCCAGCAGGCGTGGGAGTCCGCGCGCGAGCGCTCCGGACCGCGCTCGCACGCGGTGCGCGTGGCCGCCGCGCTGCTCGGCGAGACCAGTTATCGCGGGGGTGATCTGGAGACGGCCGATCGGCTGCTCGACGAAAGCCACGAGCTGGTCACCCGGGTCGGCCCGGTGGACTTCCTGATCTCCACCTTCGTCGTCGGCGCCCGGGTCAAGGCGGTCGGCGGGGATCTGTTCACCGCGGCCACGCGTCTGGACGAGGGCGCGCGCATCGCCGCCGACAACCGCTTGGCCCGTCTTGCCGCGCACATCCGCGCCGAACGGCTGCGCCTGGGACTGCCGCTGGAGGCAGGGGAGCGCCGCTACACCGATCTCAGCGAGTCCACGCCGCTACAGGTGGGGCATCGGCTGACCGGCGCTGCCCTGCTCACCGCCGAGGCGGAGGAACTCGCCGCGATCCGCGCGCTGCTCGCCGAACACCGGCCCGGCTCCGACGACCGGGCCGTGCGCCGTGCCCGCGCGCTCTACGACCACACCCTGCAAAAGCACCGTCCGCGCGCCCAATTGGACGCCGCGCTGCTCCTCGCGGAATGCCTGGCCACCGCGGGCTGGGTCGGCGAGGCCACCAACCTGCTGCTGCCCGCCGTCACGACCTGCGCAGGCCTCGGCTGGACCAGGCCGCTGCTGGACGCCGGCCCCGGCGTGGTCGGCATCCTGCGCGTGCTGCGCACCGACCTGCCCGCCTCGGCCCAGGTCGGTGACATCGAGCTGCCCGCCCAGTTCCTGGACGAACTCCTGAACAAGGCGGGCAGTCAGGCCTACTGAGCGAACCGGGTCACGGCTGCCACCACGGGCGCAGCGGCACGGTCCAGTCGCCGTCGGCGGGGAGTTTGACCCCCAGCACCTGGTGCAACTGAACCACGTTGCGCTGGAAGCCCAGCCTGCATCCAGCCATGTACAGGCCCCACACCTTCGCGGTGCCCTCGCCGACCTCCGTGACGCAGGCGTCCCAGTTGGCGACCAGGTTCTTGCACCATTCGTGCAGGGTCAGGGCGTAGTGCTCGCGCAGGTTCTCCTCGTGCAGCACTTCGAGCCCGATGTTCTGGATCTCGGAGATGATCCGGCCGGAACCGATCAGCTCGCCGTCCGGGAACACGTAGCGGTCGATGAAATCGCCCGCCTTGGTGGTACGGGTGTTGTCCGGGCGGGTGATGCAGTGATTCAGGAACAGGCCGCCGTCGCGCAGTTTGCTCTTGATGTAGTCGAAGTAGAACGGGTAGTTGTGCACACCGATGTGCTCGGTGAGCCCGATCGAGGACACCGCGTCGAACTCGCCCTCCGGCACGTCGCGGTAGTCGGAATGGCGCACTTCGGCCAGATCGGCCAGGCCTTCCTCGGCGATCTTCTTCTGCGCCCAGCCGGCTTGCTCGGCCGAGAGCGTCGCGCCGATCACCTTGACGCCGCGCTTGGCGGCATAGCGCACCATGCCGCCCCACCCGCAGCCGATGTCGAGCAGTCGGTCGCCCTCCTTCAACCGCAGCTTCTCGAACACCAGGCGGTACTTGTTCTCCTGCGCCTGTTCCAGTGTCCAGTTCTCGTCACCGTAGACCGCGCAGGTGTAGGTCATCGACGGGCCGAGCACGTACTCGTAGAAAGCGTTCGAGACGTCGTAGTGGTGGTGGATGGCTTCGGCGTCGCGGGTCTTGGAGTGGCGCAAGCCGTCGAAGGCGATCCGCCGCCAGCGCGGCAAGGTCTCCTGCGGCGGCGGGGCGACCGGCTTGAGCCGCTCCCAGCCCAGCGAGCGCGCGATGGTCACCAAGGCCAGAGCGGACGGACGGCGGAATTTCAACCCGTCCAGCGCGTTCAGGAGCTCGTACGGATCTCCCGGGTGCACGCCGGTCGCGGTCATGTCACCGGAGATGTAGGCGCGGGCCATACCCAGATCGCCGGGGGCCGTCGCCAGATAGTTGATGCCGCGCGGTGTCCGGATGTCCAGTGCGAACTCCGAATCCAGCGGTCCGGTCGCGCTGCCGTCGTAGGCCGTCAAGCGGATCGGGACTTCGCCCTCGACGAGAGTCTCGAAGATCTCGGCGATGCCGAGTTTGGTCCCGAGATCGGCGAAGACATCGGAACGGTCCTTGAACGTCGTCATTTGCGTTGCACCGCCTTCGAATACAAATCCAGCAGGCGCTGGTCCGGGTCGTAGCGTTTCTTCAGTTCGGTGTAGATGTTTCCGCCGTAGAGCGCCGCGAACTCATCCTTGTCGTAGAAGGAATCCGAGTACAGCGACTTATGACCGTCGAACTCGGTCACCGTGTGCTCGATCGCGCGGTTGGCCGCGCCCTCTTGCTGCCCGGGGGTGGTGGGCACGGCCGACCAGAATCCGACATTCACGTAGGTCCGGTCCGGCTCCAGGGGATACAGCGGCCAGGTGCGTTCGCCCGTCCGATCCGGGTCGCCGGCTTCGCGCAAACGCAGCGGGCACAGCCAGATCGGCTCGATCGGGATCTCGCGCAGGAACCACTCCACGAAATCGGCGGTGCGATCCACCGGCACCTCGATGTCCTGCACGACTCGCTCGCGCGGGAGATTGCCCTTGCGGGCCTCCAGTTTGTCCGCGATGGCGTACTTGTGGTCCAGCGCCACGAGTTTCCAGTAGAAGCTGCTGCGCCGGTAGCGCTTCGGCCAGAACCGGCGGATCCGCGGATGCTGCGCGCCGAAAGCGCGGGAGCACCAGAACCAGTCGGTGTCCCAGCGCCACAGGTAGTCGTGGATGGTCAGGCGGTCACGCTTGGGCGTGTCGCCCTCGTGCTGGATGGAGCGGTAGTAGATGTCCATGCCGGTGTAGTCGCTGACCGGGCCCGGCTCGTCGGTCCGGCGACCCAGCGTCAGGTAGCTCTCCTCGGCGGAGAAGACGACGCCGTCGAGATAATCGACGGGCTCGCCCTCGAAGGCGCGGTCGGTCACGATCGTCGCGAGGGCGGCCTCCAGTTCGCGCAGTTCCCGGAAGCGCACGTGCCGCAGCGCGACGAACGGCTGCACCTCTTCCAGCTCGATCTTCAACCGCACCGTGTAGCCCAGCGTGCCGTAGGAGTTCGGGAAGCCGCGGAACAGATCGGCGTGCTCGTTGTGCGGCGTGGCGGTGAGGATCTCGCCCGCGCCGGTGAGCACGTCCATCTCCAGCACCGACTCGTGCGGCAGGCCGCTGCGGAAGGACGTGGACTCGATGCCGAGGCCGGTGACCGCTCCGCCCAGCGTGATCGTCTTGAGCTGGGGAACGACCAGCGGCGCGAGCCCGTACGGAAGGGTGGCGGCGACCAGTTCCTCGTAGGTGGTCATGCCGGCGACGTCGGCGGTCTTGGCGACCGGGTCAACGGCGATGACACGGGTGAGTCCGGACACGTCGAGACCGGGCGCGGGGTTCTTCGCCCTGGCGCGGAATAGGTTCGACGTTTTCTTCGCCAACCGGACGTCGGCGTGCTCGGGTATCGCGCGGTAGCTCGCCAGAAGACGGTCCACGCCCGCTCGATGCGCGGCAAATCCTGATTCGCGTGCGGCCGGTGCGCGTCCGGCCTTCCCCAACAGACTCACTGCCACCCCTCGACGCTAGTACGGACCAAACGGCGGGGCCACCGCGCGGGCATGGTGGCGGAGAAATGTCACGCATATGTTGCGAAATGGAATACCGAATTGTCTGGAGTAGTTCGCCGCACCCTCGGCGCTTTCCTCCGGCGCGGACAGGGCAGGATGGAGATCGGTCGAGACACCGCATCCGGACAAGGAGCTCATTGTGGGACAGGTCAGCGCCAGTAGTTCGATCGACGTGCAGGCGGATCCGCAGCGCGCGCTGGAGGCCATCGCCGACTACGACACGGTGCGTCCGCGCATCCTCTCGTCGCACTATCGCGACTACAAGGTGGTCGAAGGCGGCAAAGGCGCGGGCACCGTGGCGGAGTGGACGTTGCAGGCCACCGAGAAGCGCTCGCGGAATGTGCACGCGGTCGTCTCGGTGTCCGATTCCATTGTCACCGAGCGCGACTCGAATTCGACGCTGGTGAACACCTGGACCGTCACTCCCGAGGGGACGGGCTCGCGGGTCACGCTGCGCACCACCTGGAAGGGCGCGGGCGGCGTCGCGGGCATCTTCGAGGGCATCTTCGCGCCGCTCGGCCTGAAGAAGATCCAGGCCGAGGTGCTCGGGAACTTGCAGCGCGAGCTGGCCTGATCGAACGAACGCGACGACGGTCCGTGCGGACCGTCGTCGCGGTATCGAGCGGCCTACTCGGCCGCGATGTCGAACAGGTTCCCCTCGGGATCGGCCAGCGTCGTCCACTTCGTACCCCACTCGTCGAAGTCGCCGACGTGCTTCGCGCCGAGGTCGATCGCGCGTCCGACTTCGTCCCGGTCGGAGGCCAGCAAATCGAGATGGATCACGTTCTTGCCCGAGTTCTTGTCGGGCACCTGGATGAACATCAGCACGGTCGTGGCGCCCGCGGTCCGGCCGACGGTGGCGAACTCCGGGGTGGGGTCGGGATCGACGGGCGTCTGCAGCAATCGCGACCAGAATTCGGCGAGAGCGCCCGCATTCTCGCAGTCGACGGTGACGTGGGCGATCGAGAGCGTCATGGACATCTCCTCGTTCAGGGCTGCGCGATGGGCCAGCACACTTCGGTTCGGTAGGTGGCGGGATCGTCGGACACATCCGGTCCGAGCAGGTACAACTCGCGGATCGGCTCGGGCAACGCGACATCGTGTTCGGCGACATGACTGCCCAGCGTGCCGTAGGTGCGGTCGAAATCCTCGAACGGACCCTCGTGCACGGTGACGGCGAAACGGCGCGTGGGTAACTCGATCGCCGAAAGCCGTGGCGGCAGCACGATATCGGCGTCGGCGACCGGGACGAACGCGACGACCGCGCCCTCGTCCTCTTCGAAGAAATCCGTGCCGTAGGTGGCGCCGCCGATGCCCGCGGGCGCGATGTCCGCTGCGGCCAGCGCCTCGTACAACGCCTGGAACGTCGAAGCGCACCACTCGCCGATGTGGTCACGCGCCACCGTCGCGCCGATCGCCGCGGCCGGGAACGCCGCAACCACGCGGTACTCCACGGTGATCGGGGGCGAGGGTGTCAGCAGTGAGCGCAACGAGGCCACGACCGCGCGGGTACGGACCAGTTCGGCCTCCATGCGCTCCAGATGCGCACGCAGCGTGGCGTCACGGGCGTAGTCGTCCGGCGCGGCGAGCACGGCGCGGATCTCCGGGACCGGCATGTCCAGCTCGCGCAGCCGCCGGATCAACTGTGCCTGCGTCACCTGCGCTGTCGCGTACCGCCGATAGCCCGAACTCGCGTCGACGTCGGCCGGAGCGAGCAGGCCGATCTCGTGGTAGTAGCGCAACGTCTTCACGCTGAGGTTGCTCAGCCTGGAGAACTCCCCGATGGGGACGGTCGCCGTCATGGCACCAGCCAACACCCTCCAGCGACGGGAGGGTCAACGCCACCCGAAGTTCAGGCGAGCGCGAAGGTCAGCAGCAGGGTGGTCTGGAACGCGCCGCGCCACCACGAATAGCCGAACCACACACCCGGGGTGACCTCCCGGATCTCGTCGTAGACCGGCGGTGTCGGGGAGGGCGCGTAATCCAGGGCCCAGGCCGGCTGCCCGTCGGTCAGGGCGGGCGCCGTGTAGACGTCGGCGCGCCAGCCCTCGACGCCCGCACCGGTGAGGCGGTTCATCAGGTAGCCACCGTCCGGGCCGGTGTAGAAGGTCTTGCCGATCCACAGCGGGGGCGCGACGGCCTGCATCACCGGCGGGCGAGTGACCCAGCCCGACTTCACGCCGGAGGGAACGTCGCCGAGCGGCGCGGCGCGGAAGATGGCGTCCTGCTGCCCCGGCGAGCACCGGAAGCGCAGCGAATCGAGCGTCGCTGCCTTGTCGTCCGGATAGAGGACGCAGCCGTCCCCGTAGTCGGCGACCGCCGGGCTGGTCTCGGGGTCGATGACCTCTTGGGCCTCGGTCGCCTCGGTCGCCTCGATGATCTCCGTGTCCGCGGACGCCGTTGGACCCGCGGCGCCGAGAAAGATGCTGGGAACCCCAAGCGTGAGCACCAGGGTGCTCAGGAAACGTGCACGAACTGCGATCATCTTTTGTCTCCAGATTTGCACACCGGCCCCGACTCGGTGTCGATGGTAAGGCGCGCGCGGTCGGTCTCCACCAGAACTACCCAACCTGTTATCCACCATGCGCCGCGATATCGGACCCGTCGGGCCGCGCCGGGAGCCCGGTGCGGCAGGACTAGGCTGGCCGATGACACCTTCTCCAGAGAGGACCCTCCCGTGCAGCCAGGTGGCCAGTTCGACATGCAACAGTTGCTCGCCCAGGCGCAGCAGATGCAGCAGGCGGTGATGGAAGCCCAGGCCGAGATCGCGGCGACCGAGGTGGAAGGCGAGGCGGGCGGTGGCCTGGTCCAGGTCACCATCAAGGCCAGCGGTGAGGTGGTGTCGCTGACCATCGACCCGAAGGCCGTTGATCCCGAGGACGTCGAGACTTTGCAGGACCTGGTCATCGGTGCGGTGAACGACGCGATGGCCAACGCGCAGAGCGTCGCCGCGGAACGGCTCGGGCCGCTGTCCGGTGGCCTCGGCGGCGGTTCGCTGCCCGGTTTCTGAGCCGAGGTAGCAGTTGTACGAGGGTCCGGTCCAGGATCTGATCGACGAATTGGGCAAGCTGCCCGGCGTCGGTCCGAAGAGCGCGCAGCGCATCGCCTTCCACCTGCTCCAGGTGGAGCCGCCGGAGATCGATCGGCTACAGGCCGCGCTGCAGAAGGTGCGCGACGGTGTGCAGTTCTGCGTGACGTGCGGGACGGTCTCCGACGGCGAGCTGTGCCGTATCTGCGCCGACCCGCGCCGGGACCGGACCATGATCTGCGTGGTCGAGGAGCCCAAGGACGTGCAGGCGATCGAGCGCACCCGGGAGTTCCGCGGTCGCTACCACGTGCTCGGCGGGGCGCTCGATCCGCTCAGCGGTATCGGACCCGACCAGTTGCGCATTCGGGACTTGCTGGCGCGCATCGGAAACCAGGAGGACGGCGTCGACGTCAGCGAGGTGATCATCGCGACCGACCCGAACACCGAGGGCGAGGCCACGGCCACCTATCTGGTCCGGATGCTGCGCGACTTCCCCGGCCTGAGCGTGACCAGGCTGGCGTCGGGCCTGCCGATGGGCGGCGACCTCGAATTCGCCGACGAGCTGACCCTCGGCCGCGCGCTGTCCGGGCGGCGCGCGCTGTAGCCGCGAAAACCTCTCCGGCAGCGGGATTACGCCGTGCCGGGCGTCGGTTACCGTGTCGGAGATGAGCATCGAATTCTTGCTGACGACGCTCGTCATCGTCGCCACCCCCGGCACCGGTGTGCTGTTCACGCTCGCGGCCGGTTTGTCCAGGGGCGTGCGGGCCGCGGTGATCGCGGCTTTCGGCTGCACACTCGGCACCGTCCCGCACCTGATCGCGGCGATCACGGGTCTGGCGGCGCTGCTGACTGCCGGCGCGGTCGCGTTCCAGACGTTGAAGTACCTCGGTGTCGCCTATCTGGTGTACATGGCCTGGACCACGTTCCGGGACAACGGCGCGCTCGCCGTGCCGGAGCACACCGGGCAGCCCGCGCCCTCGGTGCGGAAGGTGATCACCTCGGCGGTACTGCTGAACCTCCTCAATCCCAAACTGACCATCTTCTTTTTCGCGTTCCTCCCGCAGTTCGTGCCCGCTGGCGCGCCGAACGCGGTGGCGCGCATGCTCGAGCTGAGCGGCATCTTCATGCTGGCGACCTTCGTGGTGTTCGCGGTTTACGGCGCCTGCGCGGCCGCCGTTCGCGACCAGGTCGTCTCCCGGCCCGCCGTCGTCACTTGGACGCGGCGAGTCTTCGGCGCCTCGTTCCTCGCGCTGGCGGGCCGGCTGGCCGTCCAGAATCAGTGACGGGTTACAAATCGATGCGAGACCAAGGTAGGCCTGGGAAGCGGCTGCGGTCGTCGTTGGCCCAGCCCCAGATGAGGGCGGCCACGGTGGCGGGGTCGGAGAGGGTGGTGCCGAAATGCTTGTCGGGGGCCCCGTCCCGGTATTCCACGGTGTAGGCGCCGGAGTTCTCACGGTAGGTCTGCATGTAGTACTGCTCGCCGCGTTCGACGACGAGGTACGGGTTGGGTGGGCTCAGCTCCGGAATCCACTGCTGGACAAGCGCTTCGGTCAAGTACGGCAATTCGCCCGCACCGCCGTGCGTGACGATGGCCCTGACGTGACCGGCGGGATCGATCAGCCAGGCCAGCTGTGGGTCGTAGACGGCGTAGTTCAGCGGTGTGGCGAGTTCGAACAGCAGGTGGCGGACGAAGCCGATCGCGTCGTAGGGACACGGCACGTGCAGCACCGCGCCGGTGGCCGCGCCGCCGACCGGCGCGGTGCTGAGAAAGCTGTCCTCCTCGGGCAGTTCCGCGTTGCGTCTGTTCAGTTCGGCCGCGATCTGCGCCACCGTCCCCGACTCGGGGGCGCCCTGCTGGGTGCTCAGGAAGGCGTCGACCTCCGCGATCGACGACGCGACACCGGACGGCAGCAACACGTGGTCATAGCTCACCGGGCCAGGGTACGGAACCGTTCAGGCGCGGCGGCGGACCGTGTCGCCGGTGCACCGGCAGCCGCCCGCCAGGTCTCGGCAATCGAGGACGAAGGCGTGCCGGTCATGGCTGAGCTCGAGGCACTGCTCGTCGGTGCATTCCGCGATCCGGCTCGCGTGCACGATAAGGGTTCCATGGCAGTGGTCGAACGCGGATTCACACGATGAACAAGCTGACTTACGCATATGACCTCCTGATGAGATCGTTGTCGTAGTTCGGTGATACCACCGGCTCGGCGGTCGAGGTGGGACCCGGACCCGCGTGTCGCCGTGTCCGGCGCCGGTGCGGCCACACCGCGACGGGCGACGGCGCGCGCTGCCGGTTCACCCGAAGCCGACGCTGCGACATGCGAAAATAGTCACACAGCCCACTGGCTGCTATATCGGGTGCGGGCCGCCCGGAGCGTTCGACGACCGTTGGTGACGGATGGCGCGAAAGCGAGGTCGGCGCGGTGACGTTGCGCGATGAGCGGCGGGAGACCGCGGCCGGTGACACCGTGCGCGAGCAGTTCACCCGCTACCGCTCGGAGGGCGCCGAAACGGCCGCCTACGACGAATGCGGTGCGCCCGTCGCGGGCTACTACGACGAACTGGTCGACGCGAACGGCGCCGTGCGCCGGATGTGGTCGGAGCTGTCGGCCGACTTCGCCGAACTCGGCGGGGACGGTCTCGGCAAGCTGGACAGCAGGGTGCGCAGGCTGATCGACGACGACGGCATCACCTACCTCGAGGTCGGCGCGGCGACCGAAACCACGGCGCCGTGGCGCCTCGATCCGATTCCCCTGCTGGTGGCCGCAGGCGATTGGACCCGGCTGGAGGCCGGTGTGGAACAACGCTCCCGCGTATTCGACGAGGTGCTCACCGATGTCTACGGGCCGCGCAGGACGCTCGGCTCGGGACTGCTCGCACCGGAAGCCGTCTTCGGCAACCGCGGCTACGTCCGGGCCGCGCACGGCATCACCGTGCCGGGGCGGCATCAGCTCTTCCTGCACGCCTGCGATCTCAGCCGTTGGGGCGACGGGCGGTTCCGGGTGCTCGCCGACTGGACGCAGGCGCCCGCGGGCGCCGGATACGCGCTGGCGGACCGCAGAGTCGTGTCGACCGCTATCCCGGAGTCGTTCGAGCACGCCAATCCGCGTCCGCTGACGCCGTTCGCCCGAGCGATGCGATTGATGCTGATCGAATCGGCGCCGACCGACGACGACGAGCCGGTAGTCGTGGTGCTCAGCCCCGGCGTGCGCTCCGAGACGGCGTTCGATCAGGCGTATCTCGCTTCCACGCTCGGTTTTCCGTTGGTGGAGAGCGCCGACCTGGTGGTGCGCGACGGCGCGCTGTGGATGCGGTCGCTCGGCACGCTGAAACGGGTGGACGTGGTGCTGCGCCGGGTGGACGCCGAATTCTCCGATCCGCTCGATCTGCGGCCGGATTCGCGGCTCGGCGTGGTGGGACTGGTCGAGGTACTGCGGCGCGGCGCGGTGACGGTGGTGAACACGCTCGGCAGCGGGCTGCTGGAGAACCCCGCGCTGACCCACTTCCTGCCCGCCCTGTCCCGCGCACTGCTCGGCGAGGACCTGCTGCTGGAGAGCGCGCCGTCGTACTGGGGTGGTCACGAACGAGAGCGCAAGCACCTGATCGCGAAGCTGGACGAGCTGATCATTCGCTCCACGATCGACGGCACCACGCTGTTCGGTCCCGAGCTGAGCCGGGATCAGCGCGAGGAGTTGCAGGCGAGGATCCATGCGCACGGCTGGCAGTGGGTCGGCCAGGCGCCGGCGCAGTTCTCCGTCGCGCCCGCCATCCGCGATCACCACGGTCTCGGCGCGGCTCCGGTCGGCATGCGGTTGTTCTCGCTCGCCCACCGGGGTGGCTACACGGTGATGTCCGGGGGTCTCGGTCAGTTGCGTCAGCGCACGACCGATCGTGCCGCGCGCACAGTCGCCGCCAAAGACATCTGGGTACGGGCCGCGCCGACCGCGGCCGCCGCGATCAGCACCGAACCGCCCCGCGAGCGCGAACGGCGCACCGACCCGATCGTGGCAGCGATCAGTTCTCCGCGCGTGCTCAACGACCTGTTCTGGATCGGCCGTTACGGTGAGCGCGCGGAGGACGCCGCCCGTCTGCTGATCGCCACTCACGAGCGCTACCAGGAGTTCCGTTATCGCCCTTGGCTGGAGGGCGCAGAGGCGCTGCCGATCCTCCTGGCCGCCCTTGGCCGGGCCACCGCCACCGCGGCGCCGACCGAGGAACTTTGTGGTCCCGAGGTGCGCGGCCCCGCGCCGCAGCAGAGTTCGGCCGATCGCGGCATGCTCTCGCCTGGTGGAGCCGGAGCCGACGAGCGATCGCACCCAGGCGCCGGAGCGGTCGACTCTTCCGCTGACGAGCCGAAAGCGATGGCGGCGCCGACCGGCGCGGACGGACTCGTGCGAGAGGCCTCGCACTCGGACCGGTCGCGACTGCTCGATCGTGATTCGGCCGGGGAGGATCCGGCCGCCGAGTCCTCAGGAGACCGGACGCCGGAACCGGCGATGGCCGATGTCGATTCGGAGCGGGCCGCGCGTCTTGCCGCCGTGGTCCGGAACGAAGCCGTGGCAGGCGCCGATGCGGGACAGCCGGTGACGGCCGGAGTGGAGGCCGTCGCCGAAAGATCGGACAGCGCCGCGACGACGACAGCGTCGCAGCCGCACCCGGTACCGGGTGCGTCCCGTACCGGCCACGACTACCTCGTCGCGCTGACGATCGACCGGGCGCTACCCGGCTCGCTGGCCTTCGCGATCGACCGGTACGGAAACGCCGCGCGCGCCGTGCGCGACCAGTTGTCGGTGGATACGTGGATGATCCTCGGCGCGGTCGACCGGGCGCTGGCCGGCTATCCGGCCGCGGTGGACGACCTGGAGGCGGAGCTGTCGGATGTGCATTCGCGCACTCTGGCCGGGCTGCTCGCGCTGTCCGGAATCGACGGGGAGTCGCTGATCCGCGATACCGGATGGCACGTCAGGGATATCGGCAAGCGCATCGAACGCGGTCTCGCCCTGACCGCGTTGCTCTCGGCCGCGCTGACCAAGCGGTATCCGGAGCAGACCGAGCGGGAAATCACGGACTGGGTACTGCGAGCCACCGAGTCCGCGGTGAGCTACCGCAGGCGACATCAGGATTCGGTGCGACTCTCGAACGTCGCCGAGCTCCTGCTGTTCGACACCGCCAACCCGCGATCGCTGGCCTATCAGCTGGACCGGCTGCACGCCGATTTCCACGCGTTGCCCGGCGCTT
>NZ_JBHVDM010000013.1:56748-105461 GCF_042802775.1 Nocardia sp. NPDC057455
GCCGGCTGTCCCCCCCCCCCACCCCGCGTTGGCGGGCCTATCCGGGGCCCCGGGGCCCGGCCTTTTCCCCCGGGTGCCCGGGGGCTGCGCCCCCCGCGCGCCCGCCGGGGCTGCGCGCGCACCCACGCCGCATGCTGCGCCGCTTGGACCCTGACGACTTGGAGGTCACCGACGTGGACGACCGGCGCACCGAACTGGCGGAGTTGCTGGAGGGAGTGCACTCGCGTCTGCGCAAGGTGTCGGAGTCCTTCGAGACCACGACCCTGTCGCTGCCGGTCGGCATACAGCCGCTGTGGGGTAGCGCGCAGGTTGTCGAATGAACGGCCCCGGCGGTGCGGTCCGCCGCTACCGAGTCGAGCATCGCACCAAGTACTCGTACTCCGGGGAGGTCACCAACTCCTACGGTCGCGCGTACCTCACGCCGCGTGAGCTGCCCGCCCAGCGACTGCTTTCCCACGACATCCGGATCGACCCGGCTCCTTCGGACCGGTCGGTCGGCGCGGACGTGTACGGCAACATCACCTCCTACTTCCACGTCACCACCGAACATCGGGCGCTGGCGGTCGTCGGCGAATCGCTGGTCGAAGTCGAGCTACCCCTTCGGGATGGCAACGGCCCGGCCGACGAGCCGTGGGAGAAGGCACGCCCGGCCGGCGCGAACGTGGAGTTCGTGCTCGACCTGCACCCGCCGGAGATCACCGCGGAGATCGTCGCGTACACCGCCGAATCCTTCCCGCCGGGCAGGCCGCTGCTGGACGCGGTGACCGAGCTGAACACGCGTATCCACCACGACTTCGCCTACCGGTCCGGCGCAACGACGGTGTCCACGCGGGTGGCCGACGTGTTCGCCGCACGCGCCGGTGTCTGTCAGGATTTCGCCCGCCTCGCCGTCGCTTGCCTGCGGTCGCACGGCCTCGCCGCCCGTTATGTGTCCGGCTACCTGGCCACCGATCCGCTGCCGGAAGAGGAACGGATGGTCGGCGCCGACGCCACGCACGCCTGGGCGGCCGTGTGGACACCCGCCGCGAACGGGCGCGACCGAACCGGCCGATGGATCGACCTCGACCCGACCAACGACCAGTTCGGCGACGAGCGCTACATCACCGCCGCCTGGGGCCGGGACTACGCGGACGTCCCTCCGCTGCGCGGCATCATCTACACCGACGCCAAGGACAGCACGATCACCGTCTCCGTCGACGTCATCGAGGTCCGAATCTGACCGGCACGCGACCTACCGGCGCCCGGGAGTCCGAGGGCGATGACGCGGGCGCCGATCCGGGTCCAGCCGCGATGTCCTCGGCTCGCTGCCGCAACAGTCAGGCGTCGGCGGCGGGATGAACAACAGGATCCCGCGGTCATGGCCGCCGGACTTACGAAGCCGCGTTCAGGGGTGCGGCGATGGTGCAGGCGCATGCCGAACCCGAGCAGCCGGTCGAGGTGGCGGTGCATGCGGTGCGCCGGACGCGGGCGCGCGACCACGCCGGTCCGACCATTCGCGGCGGCGATAAGGATGATGCCGAGCGGTTCCAGCCACGACACGCGGACCAGGGTGATCCCGCCGCCGAGGATTCTGGCGGCAGCGATCAGGCTCCGGCCAGGCAGCATCCGACGCAGAGGAACGCGCCCAGACCGATCGGCGTCCACCAACGCCGTGTCCCTGGCGTCCTCAGCGGTCACAGTCGTCGCTGTCGGCGGTGGCGAATGGGACCGGGCAGCAGGGGCTCTCGCTGCAGGCGATCAGGTCGTCACATCCGGCGGCGAGCGCGGCGCGCAGGGTGTCGCGCACCGCGGTCAGCTCGGTGAGCCGAGAATCGATCTCGGCCAGCTTCACCGCGCCGCGGGCTTGCAGCCCGGCATCGGTGCGGCGGTGGCTGCCCGTCCGTGGCCGGTTCGCGCGCCGGTACCGGGAACAGCGCACCACCACGCCCCGGCCACCTATTCGATCCTCGCCGCTCGCCCCGCGTGTGCCGCCCTGAAGCGCCTGCGCTGACGAGGAGCAGGCAGTGGCGCACCTCGGGTGTGCGCGCTGGTCTCCGGTAGAACGCACCGCAACACCCCGGCGCGGGGCGCCTGTGCGGTCGTGGCGCGCGCCCATTGCCGCCGGTGGCGCGCACAATGCTCGCCGAGTCGGTGACCCAGAAGGCTCAGGCGCGCAGGCGCTCCCGGCGGAGCTGGTCGACCTCGGGGAGGTCGAGGGGGGCCAGCTCGGTGACGCCGAGGGCGCGCATCAGCAGCAGGTCGGCGAGTTCGGGGTTGCGGGCCAGCACCGGGCCGTGCATGTACGTGCCGATCACCGAACCCTGGACGACGCCTTCCAGTCCGTCGCCGACGCCGTTGCCGACGCCATGGGTGACGCGTGCCAGGCCGTGCGCTTCACCGCCGAGTTTCGTGCCGCCCCGGTGGTTTTCGAAGCCGGTGAGCGCCGCGGTGAGCCCGTCCAGCAGCGGTGCGGTGGTCACCTCGCCGATCGCGCGCTTGTGCTGCGGCGAGGTGGTGACGTCGATCAGGCCGACGCCGTCCACCCGCTCACCCGCCGAGGTCTCGTACCACTGGCCGAGCACCTGGATGGCCGCGCAGATCGCCAGCACCGGAGCGCCTTTCGCGGCGGCGCGCTGCAAGCCGGGATAGCGCTGCAAGTGCCGGGTGGCCAACCGCTGGGCGGAATCCTCCGCGCCCCCCAGGGTGTAGACGTCCAGGGAGTCCGGTACCGGCTCCGATAGCGTGATCTCCACGATCTCGGCGTCGTGGCCGCGCATGCGCAGTCGCTGGCGCAGCACGAGGGCGTTGCCGCCGTCGCCGTAGGTGCCCATCACGTCCGGCAGCACCAAGCCGATGCGGAAGGTCGAACTCATGATGCCTGCTCCTCGAGGTCACGGTTGAGATCGCGGAACGCGGTGTAGTTCGCCAGCACTTCGACGTGGCCCGCGGGGCACGACGCGATGGCGCGCACCGGATCGGGTACCAGGGTGTGCTCCACTCCGGCGTAGGTCAGCCGCACCGCGAGGTCGGTGGCGCGTTCGCCCGCGGCCACCACCTGCACGCCTTCGAAGCGCTCGAACCGCACGTCCCACAGCCAGGACAGGTCCTCGCCGTCGGGCACTTGGCCGTTCACCGCGATCACGAGGCCCGCGGAGGTCGGCTCGATCATCGACAGCGCCTCCTGCCATCCGGCCGGATTCTTCGCCAGCAGCAGTCGCGCGTCGTGCTCGCCGACCTGCACGGTGCGGTAGCGGCCGGCGATCTCCCGGACCGTGCCCGCGGCCGCGACGGCCTGCTCCGCGTCAGCTCCCAGCGCGACGGCGGCGGCCACCGCCTGTGCTGCGTTACCGCGATTGGCCCGGCCAGGCAGCGCGAGCCGTAGCGGGAAACGCGCGCCATCCGGCCCGACCAGGTCGTCCCCGTCGAGCCACCAATCCGGTTCGGGGCGTTGGAAATCCGCACCGGTACTGCGCCAGTGCTCGCCCTCCCAGACGATCGGCTCGCCGCTGCGCGGGCAGCTGGTCGCGTCCATCGCCCAGCCGCTGCCCGCGGACACCCACACCACGTTGGGGTGGTCGTAGGCGATGGAGGTGACCAGTACGTCGTCACAGTTGGCGATCACCACGGTGGCGGGGTGCTTCGCGAGCCCGGCGCGCAGTTTGCGCTCGATCATGTTGATCTCGCCGACCCGGTCGAGCTGGTCGCGGCTGAGGTTCAGCAGCACCACCGCCGAGGGGTTCAGCGAATCGGTGACGTGCGGCAGGTGCAGTTCGTCCACCTCGATCGCGGCCAGCGGCGCGCGCCGGTGCACGTTGAGCGCGGCGACGATGCCCGCGTCCATGTTCGCGCCGTCGGCCTGGGTCGCGACCGCGCCCAGGGTACTGAGCGCGGCGGTGGTCATCCGCGTGGTGGTGGACTTGCCGTTCGTGCCGGTCACCAGCACGGTGCGCCGCTGCCGCCCCAGCTGGTCCATGACGGTCGGATCGATCTTCAACGCGATCAGGCCGCCGATCATCGAGCCCTTGCCGCGACCCGCCTTCTGCGAGGCCCAAGACGCCGCGGCCGCCGCCGCCAGCGCGAGCCGTCCGCGCACCGATATGTCTGCCACGTCGCGAGTCTATGTTCGCCCCGCGCGCCGGGCGCGCCGCGGTCCGGTGGCGTATGCCACGCGGCTCAGTCGCGGTAGAGCTTGGCCGCGTAGTTCTCCGGCGAGTAGTAGCGCTCCAGTTCCTCCACCGTCTCGGTGACGTTGGTCTGCACCTCTTTGACCAGGCAGGCAGGGCTCGGCAAGGTGTCCTCCGGCCACTGCTCGGGCTCCCAGAGGTGACTGCGCATGAACGCCTTGGCGCAGTGGAAGAAGATCTGGTCGATATCCACCTCGACGGCGAGGATCGGGCGATGCCCGCGCACCACCATGTCCTCGAAGTACGGCGCGTCGCGCACCAGCCGGGCGCGGCCGTTGATCCGCAGCGTCTCGCGGCGGCCCGGGATCAGGAACAGCAGGCCGACGTGCGGGTTGGCCAGGATGTTGAGATAGCCGTCGGCGCGCCGGTTACCGGGGCGCTCCGGGATGGCGAGGGTGGTGTCGTCGAGCACCCGCACGAACCCCGCCGGATCGCCCTTCGGGGAGGCGTCGCAGTTGCCGTGAGCATCGCTGGTGCTCATCACCAGGAACGGCGAGGTGGCGATCCACTCCCGGTCCCTGGCGTGCAGGGCGGCCCGCTCCTTGGTGGCGACGCGCGGCGCCACGTCGCCGAGCAATCGACGCAAGTCGGCCGCATCGCTGATCTCGTTGGGGACGGTGCTGTCGGGCATATTCCGATTCAAGCACTGCCTGCGCGCCGAGGGCGATCGAATTCCGTTCGGCCGAGAGGAGATCGGTCACCCTTCGGCGGCTTGGACGGAAAAGTCGAAGAGGTTGGGTCGCCCGGCCGCAGCACACCGGACAGGGTACAGGTGAAGGTGTGCCATCCGGCTGATCGTCCAAGATAGTCAACGACTCACGAGCCGAGTTCATTGGTCAAATCGATCAGGAACTGCGATGCGCTACGGATCTGCTGGTCGGAGACGTCGAATTTTCGTGCAGCCCGTCCGGTTTCGATCAGAGCCGTGTTCACCGTGAGGGAGCCTTGCCAACCGTCAACCTTGGTTACGATACGAACCGCATCGTCGGTGCGATTCAGCCACACCTTCTCCTTGTACCCGGCTTGCGGAACATAGCTCGCGTCACCTTTGAGTAAGGGAGGATCCGTTTCGCTCGGCAACATGGCTCGAAGCCTTGTCTGTCCCACTCCTACCAAGTCGGCCTGCCTTATGGTACACGTGGCCCCCCGCGCTATCGGATCTTCGGGTTTATCGGACCCGTATTCGATAGCTACATGGGCTATCCCGAGGTCGCTTGCAAAAAAATTCAGCGTTCTGTTGCACTGATCGCGAAGAGTATGGTGAGAGTCTTCTGGTGTAGAACTATTGTTCATTATTCCGCACCCCGGTACGAGCACGATGGCTACAAGCCCTGCAGTCGCGCGAACCAAGCATCCTACGACCCTACTCAATCATCGCTCCTATCTCGATGGATGCCGGTCACTGCGTCCGCCTGTCCGTATTCACGGACCACTTATTTGTGCCATCCGTGACAGTTGCGTCATCGAACTTGGCGGACTCGTTGACGGCCATCGGTGGCCATGTGTTGTCCGGCAGACCATCGATATCCGAGCTAGCCTGCGCTATCCGGTTTCCATTGATAATGCTGTTCTGGGCTGACGAGGCGATGCTTCCAATCGCCAAGGCGATTGCATTGTATGCATTGCCGATGGATGCCACGATATCTCCGGTTTGTGCCGCTGCAAGTGGTCCCGAAGCGGCGATAGCGTACAACTCGCCTAGGCTGGAAATAAATGAAAGAATAGCTTCAACTATCTCTCGGTAGAACTCTAGCGTCTTTACTGCAACATCCTCCAGTGCGGCCGCTATCGTTTCGCATGACGCCGGAAGCGCTTGTTGGGAGCAGGGCCTTTCTTGTCGTGTTCTACAATTTTCATATGACTCCGCCGCAATTCCCGACCAATGAGCTTTAAGTGACGTCTCGCCGATTTGGGTCCCAGCGTTCGTAACCGCACTTGCGATATCGCGCCACGTATTGGCGTAATCGATGAATGTAATCGGGACTGCTATCCCCTTTATCAGCTTGGCCAGTTCGGTGGCGGTGTCTTCGATGCTCTGCTGGATCTTGTCCCGTTCTTCCCAGAGTCTGTCGACGACCTCCTCGGCACCGAGTCCGCCCCCGAGGCCGAAGAATGCCCAACCGGATATGCGAACGGCTTTTACTATATCCCCAAAGGCGTCATCAACCTTCTCGGGATGATTTTTCAGTTCATCCGCCTTAGTTGTGATTACCTCAATGTTTGTACTAAGGTCTGTTCGTGCCTGGGGGTACTTGTCTTCGCTCATGCTCCGGCGCTACCTCAGTAGAGGTCACGGATCTCGTGCTCATGCCCCTCGTCCTCGGCCTGATAAGTATCCGCTACCAGACGGAGGGTTTGAGCAATCTCGCTAAAAACTGCTACTCCCTCCTTCATTCGTTCGTGCACAAAGTCGGGAGCCGATTTATACTTATCGTAGGCAAGTGCGAAGATGCCCGCCTCGAGCTTCTCGAACTTAGCTTTCTCGGTGTGCTTTTGCGCCTCTTGCAATGCGGCCGCGGCCTCATCCCAGTTGGTTGCAGCGCTGCGCACTTGATCTACCGCGACTGAGATAGCGTTCTTCGACGGTGCGGCCATATTAAACCCTCAACTCCTCGATCAAATTTTCGCGATGCCGAATATGATGATATTCGAGATCCTTTATCGAGTACCTGGAGTAATCTTGCCGAACCATGAAGGCGGGGCGCAGCTCGCGGACTCGATCGGCGCAATAAAGTATCTCATCGGCTATCTGGAAGGGATCAGCCTGCCGCGCCCACTCTGGCCAGATCCGTATGGAATTCAATTGAAAGCAATTAGCGTGCACCAAGGTTACCGGCTCATTATGAATCCACACCCGGCCGTGAACGTCAAAACTGTTCCGGCTGAATATGCGCGCCTGAGCTTCGCGATAATCAGCCCAGCTAGCAGTTTCAAGTAACAAAGTCAACACTGTGCGTCGGTCGGGAACTGCGCACTCGTGTCGAAATTTTCCGCTGAAGAACTCTCCAGATTTGATAGTCTCGCCTAGATGGATTCCGAGGGCCTTTTGGTATGCCCGCATAATTTCCGCACCAGCGTCACTTCCGTCCACATAACGGTGCCACTGGGGGATTAGCTGTATACGGATCGGTAGGAGTCCTCTGTCGAGCTGTACAGTCGCGTATGTGGAGTCCTGCCAGTTCTGCGGCTGACCGGCACCGACATCAGTCGGCATTGGTCCTGCAGCCAGGTGTTGTGGCCTAACGGATTTCGAAGCAGGGACTACATTTCGCGAAGGCGATGCAGGATTCCGTGGAGATGACGGAGGGTGTGTGAGAGGCCGCCTATTCACCGCTAGAGGTTCATCATCCCAGAACTCGTCCGGGTCATCGTAATGGTTGAACCAACCTCCGTTGGTCATCGCAGCACCTCACGACAGTCACGGAGTGCCCTTGTGGGCAGCGGACTATTCGTTGGATTCGACATCACACCCCCCGTTCGCGTGAATCTGCCCGGCCTGGGCCCGGCAAGCGACTATCATTCCGGCCGTTGTTCGCGTTGTCAACCTGCAGATACGACACACCAGTTGTGCGAGAGCCGTTGGGATTGTGCGCATCTCGCCACCTTCGCCCGCTTCGAAAACATGGCCGGAGAACGACAGACAGGCACCTTGGCAGCCGCGACCGGCTTCTCTGCCCACCGGGGGGTTGTCATCCGGTGGTCGGCATCCACACGTGACGAAAGCCTTTACGAGCCAGTTGGCTCGGCGGTCGGATCGTTCACCCGGAACCATATCTCAAGGGTCGTCCTCGACACTCGCATTCGGACCGCTCGATGATCAAGCACGTGACCGCTGGCCCGGACGGTGCCGCTGACCTGGTGATGCGCTGGCAATCAAAATCCGTTCTGATAGGGGATATCGATCGTCGGTCAAAGCGGGATGTCGAACATGTTGGGCTGTCCCGCCGCGTACCGGTCGGCGTCGATCCGGCGCAGCGGTTCCAGTTCGGGCGCGCGGTAGAGGGTGTACATCCGGCAGCGCTCCGCATTCGAACCGGCGACGTCCAGCAGCGCGTTCACCGCGGCGCGCGCGGACTCGTTGGCGCCCTCCATGGTCGCCAGATCGACGTTCGTGCGCACGTAATCGCCTGCGAGGAACAGGTTTTCCATTGCGCCGTGCGCCTGCGGGCGGTACTCCCACGAGCCGGCGGTGTTGATCAGCAGCGGGTCGGCATTGGCATTGCGCCGCTGCCCCTCCTGCCAGGTGATGCCCGGGTCGAGGAACCAGGAATGCAGGTCGGCGTCGCCCAGCACTTCGCCGCGATCGTCCAGGTGCGCCCGGATCTGCGCCCAGGCCTCGCGCGCGATCTCCTCGTGCGTGCACTCCTTGGCCGGTTTGCCGAACACAATGCCGGGAGTGTTCCAGTCGGAGATGTCCACCGACAGGCAGTCCTGCACGGTGCCGTCACCGAACTCGGTCAGCTTGCGGCGCCACAACTGGTTCTGGCTGATCGAGGTGAGCGACCACGGCGCGTCGATATAGGCGGTGTGGCCGCGCGAGATATCGGCCGATCGCCGCAGATAGAACTGGATGCCGTTCATCCAGTCGGTGACGAGGTGGTCCATTCCCGCCAATTCCGGCCGGACGGCGAGTACCTGCGGCGACCACAGGGTGCGCGCCCGTTCGGCGGGCAGGGCGACGACGAAGTAGTCCGCCTCGACCGTGCGTTGCGCGCCGGTTTCGTCCACGACGCGGGCCGCGACGATCCTGCGGTCGCGCACCTCCAGCTCGCGCACCTCGGCGCCCAGCGCGAACTCCGCCCCGAGTTCGCGGATCCGCCGCATCCACGGCTCGATCCAGACCGCGTTGGTCGGGCCGTCGAGCACGCGGTCCAAGCCGCCGTCGTTGCCGATCCCCATCGGATTGCCGAGGAACTGCTCGCCCATCGTGCCGATGGTGCGCACGCTCGCGACGTTCTCCTTCGCGGCGACCATGATGCTGGTCAGCGTGCGCGAGAGCAGCGCGCGGAACTCGTGGGAGCGCGCGTGGCCGCCGACGAAATCGTGCCAGGAGGTGCGCTCCCACTGACCGACGCGGCGGGCATCGCAGCTGGTATTGAAGACCAGCAGGCGTTCGGCGAAGTAGATGCCCTCGTCGGGGGGCATCTTCAGCGTGGTCGACAGCGCCGCGCCGATCGTTTCGCGGAAGCTGTCCGGCGAGAATTCGGCGCGGGAGCGCGGACCGAGCGGGACGCGGAAGTCGTCGCCGCCGCGGCGGGCGAATCGTGCTTCCGGCACCGCGACGAGGTTGTCCCATACGCCGTTGGCATTGCCGGGGAACGGGATTCGACGCATGGTGTCCGGCACGTGCTGATAGAAGCCGGGAAAGAAGCGGAAGCCGTGTTCGCCGGGTAAATCCGGTCGTCCCCCCGCACCGGTGCCCGGCACGCCGACGCTGCGGGCTTTGCCGCCCCACGCGCGCTTTTCGTAGACGGTGACCTGGAATCCGCGTTCGGCCAGCTCGTGCGCTGCGGTGAGACCGGCGACGCCGCCGCCCAGCACCGCGACCCGTCTCCCACCGGAATTCGCGGCGGCCGGCGTCGGTCGTAACGCACCTGCCGCCAGCGCACCCGCTGCCACTCCTGCCGCGACCGTGTTACGAAGCAGTGCTCTTCGCGATACGGTCCATCGATTTTCTGCCATGCGCCGCTCTGCTGCCTAGAACCGGGACCAACTTCCACGCCGGGCACTACTGTAAGGCGGCAATTCGAGGATCTCGCACCCACCCCGCAAAGCGATCGGTGCGCCGTGCGGAATCCGTGCGACCGAGCACACGCGGGGGGAGCGCTTCGGCGTCCGGGGTGGTCGGCGCCGATCAGGTCGCGCAGGTCGGTTCGGCCCGCGGTGTCCGTCGGCGGTGGCCGGATGCGGGCGTGACCGCCTGTCGGGCCGGGTGACCGGAGTCGGCCGGTGCGAATGCGATCGGTGCTCCGGTGCGGACGTCGGCCGTCGCCGCACGCGGCCTGCTCGACGTGGCGGCGAACGCGCCCGCCAGCACCACCACGCCGCCGACCAGGGACAACGGGGTCGGTATCTCGCCGAGGACAGTCCAGGCGGCGGCGATCCCGACCACCGGAACGAGCAACGAGAACGGCGCGACGAGCCCGGCGGGATAACGCCCGAGCAGATAGGTCCACAGTCCCGTGCCGACCACGGTGGCGAGAACGGCGATATAGGCGAGCGCCAGCAGCGCGGGCAATCCCTCGGCGGTGAACGACTCGGCCAAGGCGCGAGCGCCCGCGGTCGGGCCTTCGGCGAACAGCGACAGCGCGAACAGCGGCACCGGCGGAACGGCGGTGGTCCACAGCATCAGATGCAGCGGGTTGACGCCCTGGGTCTCGGTACCGGCCAGGCGTGCGCCGATGTTGCCGAAGGCCCAGCCGAGGCCGCCCGCCAAGGTGAGTAGCACCGGCAGCAGGGTGGCGTGTCCCAGCCGGTCCCAGCCGATCACCGCCATGCCCGCCACCGCGACGGTGATGCCCGCGACCTGCACCGGACGAAGTCGCTCACCGAGCAGCAGCGCGCCGAGCAGCACGGTGAACGGCGCCGAGGACTGCAGGACCAGCGAGGCCAGCCCGGTCGGCATGCCCACCCGCATCGCGGTGAACAGGAACGCGAACTGCAGGATGCCGAACCCGGTGCCGTACAGCAGGATCCAGCGCATTCGCACCGGAGGGCGCGGAATGAACAGCAGCGCGGGCACCGCGAGCACCGCGAAGCGCAGTGCCGCGAAGAAGAACGGGGGGAAGTGGTCGAGCCCCACTCGGATGGCGAGAAAGTTCACTCCCCAGAGCAGGACGACGGTCAAGCCGAGCAGGCGGTCGCGGTTGGTCACGCACTTCATCGTGCGGCTCGCTAACCATCAGAACAATCGAATAATTGTGGATAGATGATGTAGCATCGCTTAATGGATTCCGGCTCTGTCGCACCCGGTCCGCCCATGGCCGTGGAGCGGCTGCGTGTCCTACGTGAACTGGCCGATCGCGGCACCGTGGTCGCCGTCGCCGCGGCGCTGTCGATGACGCCCTCCGCCGTTTCCCAACAGCTCAAGGTGCTGGCCAGGGAAGCGGGCGTGACCCTGCTCGAACCGGACGGCAGGCGGGTCCGGCTCACCGACGCCGGCCGCGCCCTGGTGGTGCGCGCCGACGAAGTGCTCGCGGCCATGGACCGCGCGGTCGCCGAGATGGCGCACTATCGCGGTTCACCGCGCGGTCGGGTCCGCGTCGCGGTGTTCCCCTCCGGCGGCGCGTTACTGCTGCCGCATGTGCTGCCCGGCATGCTGGACAGCGGTGTCGAGGTGGTCGCGCGGGACGAGGACGTGCCCCCGTCGGAGGTAGCGCGACTGCTCGCCGACTACGACGTGGTTCTGACCCACCGCGACGAACGCGCCGCGCCGATCGCCGACCCGCGCGTCGCGACCCGGGTACTCATGCGCGAACCGATCGATGTCGTCGTGGCGCCGACGCATCGGCTCGCGGGCCGCTCGGCCGTGGCGCCGGAGGAGCTGGCCGACGAGACCTGGCTGAGCGTGCGCGGCGGATTCCCCGTTGACGACGTGCTGCGCTCGATTGCCACCGTGACCGGCGTGCAGCCGCGCATAGCGCAGCGGCTCAACGATTTCCGCGTCATCGAGACGCTGGTCGCCATCGGCTACGGCGTCGCCCTCATGCCGCGCTACGCGGTTGGCCACCCCGACCTGGCGGTGTTGCGGCTATCCGGTGTGCGTGCCGCCCGGATGTACGAACTGGCCACCCGACCCAGGGCCGATGCCCGTCCGGCGATCACGGCTGTGCTCGCGGCATTCGAAACGGCCGCCACGTGGGTGACCGCCGACTCCGGGACGGTGCGCGAAAAGAACACCGCCGCACCGGTATGACTCCGGGCGGCGGCGTTCGAATCGGGGGATGAACCGATCAGAATCCGTGCGGCGGCGGTTGCCGGTAGGGATGCTGGCTCTGCGAGCTGACGTAGCCGAAGTCGTCGGCGACCATAGCCGCCAGCTCCAGCAACGCCCGCCGCGTCGGCTTGCTCACCAGTTCCAGATCGATCTCCGCGCCCTCGGCGAGATGGTCGTCGAACGGCACCACCTGCACCGCGCGGGTGCGGTCGAGGAACAGTTTGCGCAGCTGGTCGAGATCGACGGTGGACGCGCCGCGCCGGGAAGCGTTCACCACCACGACCGTTCGCTCCACCAGCTTGCCGTAGCCGTGGTGGTCGAGCCAGTCCAGCGTGGCCGAGGCGCTGCGCGCGCCGTCGATGGCGGGCGAGGTGACCAGCACCAGCGAACTCGCCATATCCAGTACGCCGGCCATCGCGGAGTGCATCAAGCCGGTTCCGCAGTCGGTCAGAATAATGTTGTAGAACGATTGCAGGATGCTGATCGCCTTGCGGTAGTCCGCTTCGCTGAACGCCTCGGAGACCGCCGGATCCTGTTCACTGGCAAGCACTTCCAGACGGCTCGGTGCCTGCGAGGTGTGCGCCCGAACGTCGGAGTACCTGGTGATGTGCTGATCCTCGAGCAGGTTGCGCACGGTCGAGCGGGTTTGCCGCGGCACCCGGTGCGCGAGTGTGCCCAGGTCGGGATTGGCATCGATCGCGATCACCCGGTCGCCGCGCTGCGTGGCGAAGGTGGAGCCGAGACCGACCGTGGTGGTTGTCTTTCCGACGCCGCCCTTGAGCGAGAGGATCGCGATCCGGTAGTCCCCGCGCACCGGCTGGTTCACCCGGTCGGCGAGGTCCTGGTAGACGATGTCTGCGGCCGACTCGCCCGGGTTGATCATGCCGCCGGACGCCTTGTGCACGGCGCGGCGCCAACCGCTGCGCGGCGCCCTGCGGGCCCGCCGGAGCAGATTGAGATCGTTCACCGAATGTCCCGGCTGGCCGGGCTGCGGCACATGCTGCGGCTGGAACGGCGGTGCGGACTGATGCGGCGGTCCGCCTTGCCAGCTCGGCATCTGCGGTTGCCCGATCGGCGGCGGAGGCGGCGGTTGATAAGGGGGAGGCGGCGGTTGATGTGTCACCGGCGGGGGTGGCGGCGCCCAGCTGTAGATCGGGCCGCTGGACTGATCCTGCTGCGGCGCACCGGGTTCGGGCTGCGCGGAGTCGACGGGTACCCGCCGGACCAAGCCGTCGCCGCCGATCTCCTGGCGGTACTCCCCGTAACCGGGATGGGGCCCGTCCGGAGGTGTGGCTATTGGGTGGCTACCGCTGTGACTCGGCGGCGGCTGAAATGCGCCGGTAGCGAACGGCTCCCCCGGAAAAGGCGACGGAGGGGGATACGAGCCCGGACCGGGCGGGGCGTAGGAACCGTAGGGTTCGGCCGGTCCGCCCTGCGGGGGCGCCCAAGCCTGCGCCGGTGCGCCTGCTTGCGGATAGACCGTGGTCTGCTCCGTCGAGCTTTGCGGCTCCGGCTGTTCGGGCTGTGCGTCCGGCTGGGCAGGCCCATCCGTCACGTCGGATTCCTTCGCTTCCTCGCCGCCGATCGGCTCGGCCGACTGGTCGGTGGTCGCTGACTCCGCGTCGCTGACTTCGGCCGTATCCACGGAATGACTCTGCAGCCAGGGCGGAGAGGTCGGATTGTGGTCGTTAGTTGTCACGGTTCCCCCATCTGCTCGGGAATTCGAGCAGAGAGCTCGGCGCTTGGAGTGCGAATCCCACGCTAGCACGGGGTTCGCTGCGCCGTGTCGCGGCAGGCGTGCCGGACGTGGGGAGCGGCGCGCTCCACAACCGGTCTGCGCCAGCGGGATCGGGCGCCGCGCGGTGGAACCGTCGCGACGCCCGTCCGAGCTTTTCCGGAATGCGCTGTCAGTGCGACCGGTTCACCGCCGACACCACCGCGCGCAGCGACGCGGTGGTGATCGAGGTGGCGATGCCTACGCCCCATACCACCCGGTCACCGATCGCGCACTCGACGTAGGCGGCAGCCTGCGCGTCGTCGCCCGCGGACATGGCGTGCTCGGAGTAGTCCAGCACCTCGACGTCGAAGCCGACCGCGCCGATCGCGTCGACGAACGCCGCCAGCGGTCCGTTGCCCTTACCGGTGATCTCCTGCTCGACGCCGTCGACCTTCACCACGGCCACGATGGAATCGACCCCGCCGTCGGTCTCCGACGCGGTGACCTTCTGGCGCATCCGCTCCAGCGGGCGGATCGGGCTCAGGTACTCCTCGTGGAAGACGTCCCACATCTCCTTGGGGGTCACCTCGCCGCCCTCGCCGTCGGTGATCTTCTGGATCGCCTGGGAGAACTCGATCTGCAGCCGCCGCGGCAACGCCAGCCCGTGGTCGGTCTTCATGATGTAGGCGACGCCGCCCTTGCCGGACTGCGAGTTCACTCGGATGACCGCCTCGTAGGTGCGGCCGACGTCCTTCGGGTCGATCGGCAGGTAGGGCACCTCCCAGACGATGTCGGCGACATCCGCCCCGGCGGCGTCGGCCGTGGCCTTCATCGCGTCCAGGCCCTTGTTGATGGCGTCCTGATGGCTGCCGGAGAACGCGGTGTAGACCAGGTCGCCGCCGTACGGGTGGCGCTCGTGCACCGGCAGCTGGTTGCAGTACTCGACGGTGCGGCGGATCTCGTCGATGTCGGAGAAGTTGATCTGCGGATCGATGCCGCGGGAGAACATGTTCATCCCCAGCGTGACCAAGCAGACGTTGCCGGTGCGCTCACCGTTGCCGAACAGGCAGCCCTCGATCCGGTCGGCGCCCGCCTGGTAGCCCAGTTCGGCGGCGGCCACGGCGGTGCCGCGGTCGTTGTGCGGGTGCAGCGACAGCACGATCGAGTCACGGCGGGCCAGGTTGCGGCTCATCCACTCGATCGAGTCGGCGTAGACGTTCGGGGTGGCCATCTCCACGGTGGCGGGCAAATTGATGATCAGCGGCTTGTCCGGTGTCGGCGCGATGATCGCCGAGACCGCGTCGCAGACGTCTCTGGCGTACTCCAGCTCGGTGCCGGTGTAGGACTCCGGGCTGTACTCGTAGCGCCAGGTGGTGTCCGGGTAGCGCTGCTCGATCTCCAGGCACAGCGCGGCGGCGTCGGTGGCGATCTTCTTCACCGCCTCGCGGTCGGCGCGGAACACCACCTTCCGCTGCAGGATCGAGGTGGAGTTGTAGAAGTGCACGATGACGCTGTGCGCGCCCGCACATGCTTCGAATGTGCGTTCGATCAATTCCGGGCGGCACTGGGTCAGCACCTGAATGGTCACGTCGTCGGGGATCGCGCCGTCCTCGATGATCTCGCGGACGAAGTCGAAATCGGTCTGGCTCGCCGAGGGGAACCCGACCTCGATCTCCTTGTAACCCATCCGCACCAGCAGGTCGAACATGCGGCGCTTGCGGGCCGGACTCATCGGGTCGATCAACGCTTGGTTACCGTCGCGCAGGTCGACCGCACACCAGCCCGGCGCCCGATCGGTGACCCGGTCCGGCCAGGTGCGGTCGGGCAGTGTGATCGGCTCGACCTCCTCGGCGAACGGCCGATAGCGGAACGTCGGCATCGAGGAGTTCTTCTGTTGGTTCCACCCGGGCTGGTCGGCGGGGGCGGGTTTGCTCGGCGCGGTGATGGTGCGCGCGGCGGATACGAATGCGTCAGCAGGGGACATGGGGGTTTCTCCCGAGGATGTCGTTTTTCCCAATGGGCTGGGTCGACCGGCGCGGCAAAACCCCGCGACGGGAGCCGGTCCGATCAGACCCCGTCGCGGCGGTCGAGAAGAAGTGCCCGCTGCATGATGTCCGCGAGTTTACCGTGCCGGTGTCCGGTCGGGAAGGGAGGTCCCGTCGTCCGGTGATCCGACGACCGGGCTACCGTTCGGTCCGGCAGTGGACAACGCTTGTACGGGCCCCCGGGCCCGACGGGACGTCGAAGGATTGGCTATGACCTGGCTGGAGCAACTGGCCGTCTTCGGTGCGGGCATCGCGGCGGGCGGCATCAACACCATCGTCGGCTCCGGCACGCTGATCACGTTCCCCGTACTCCTCGCCTTCGGCCTGCCGCCGGTGACCGCGAACGTCTCCAACACGATCGGTCTGGTCCCCGGTTCGATCAGCGGCGTACACGGATATCGCAGGGAACTCGCAGGCCAGCGCGACCGGCTGGTGCGGCTTGGCACCGCGTCGCTGCTCGGCGGCATCACCGGCGCGGTGCTGCTGCTGGTGTTGCCTGCCGCCGCGTTCAAGGCGATCGTGCCCATATTGATCATCCTCGCACTGGTGCTGGTGGTCGTGCAGCCGCGACTGGCAGGCTGGGTCAAGCGACGCAGGGACAACGACGGCGCCCCGGCCCCCGCGCACGGTGGACCCGTCCTGTTCGCCGCGATCTTCGCCACAGGTGTCTACGGCGGCTACTTCGGGGCCGCCCAAGGTGTGCTGCTGATCGGTTTGCTGGGCGTTTTCGTGCACGACGACATCCAGCGCCTCAACGGGGTGAAGAACGCGCTCGCCCTGATCGTGAACGCGGTGTCCGCGCTGATCTTCATCGTCGTGGCGGATGTCGACTGGCGTGCGGCGGCGCTGATCGCGCTCGGATCCATCATCGGCGGGCAGTTGGGTGCGCGGGTGGGCAGGCGGATGCCGCCGATCGCGCTGCGCGCGGTCATCGTCGTGGTCGGCCTGATCGCGGTGATCCGTCTCTTGACGACTTAGAAGGCCGCTCGTGGCACCGGAGATGCGCACGACGTGTGAGCCGCTGGGAATCGGCGTCACCCGGGACGGCCCCGCGCGCATCCGCAGTTACGAAGGTGCCTTCTGCGCGCGGTGCGACGGCGAGTGGAACGGTGTCTGTCCGCACTGGGCCGGTGAACTGGCGCCGCGCCCGCGCCAGGGTGCCGGAGTAGTGCTGTGAGATCTCAGGGTCGGATGTCAATCCTCAGGGTGACGACGCACCACCCGCGCGGGGCACAGGATGAGTGCCGTGCCTAGCTGGAAGATCGTCATCGTCGTCGCCGCGCTCGTCGTCGCGCTGCCCGTGGTGAGCGGCTGCGGCGGTCCGCCGAGCCGACACGAGTCGGCGGTGGCGGACCTGGTCGCGCAGGCCGACGCCGCGCCCACGCCGCCGCTGGACTGGGCGCCGTGCGCGGAGCCGAAGCTGAGCAGGTTCCACTGCGCGACCGCGCAGGTGCCGGTGGACTACGCGCACCCGGACGGGCCGACCCTCGGCCTGGCGCTGGTGCTTCAGCAGGCCGCCGAGCCGCAGCGACGGATCGGGACGCTGTTCTCCGCCGTCGGCGGTCCCGGTGGGTCGGGACTGCGCTGGGCGGAGAGCGGGGAGCTGCTCGGCGGCGAACTCGCCCGCCGTTTCGACGTGATCACCTTCGACCAGCGCGGGGTCGGCCGCAGCGGGCAGGTGCGGTGTTTCGCGGACGCCGAGCAGCAGCACCGGTTCTGGTCCGGCGCGGTGTTCGCACCGGCGACTCCGGAACAGGAGCGTGCGGCCGACGCGGCGAGCCGTGAGCTGGCCGCCGGCTGCGCGGCGCACGGCGGCGCGCTGCTCGGGCACCTCACCACCGTGGACGCGGCGCGCGACCTCGACCTACTGCGCCGGGCCGTCGGTGATCCGCAGCTGACCTACGAGGGCGGTTCCTACGCGAGCTACCTGGGCCAGGTGTACGGAGCGCTGTTCGGCGATCGGGTGCGTGCGCTGCACCTGGCATCGGTGATCGACCCGGACACCTACACCAACGACACGCGAAGCGCCCTCGAGAACCGCGCGGCCGGGACCGAAGAAGTGCTCGATGAATTCCTGCGGCTGTGCGCGGACGCGGGACGGGAGCGCTGCGCCTTCGCCGCACCGGGCGGTCAGGGCGATGCCGTCGTGAGCGGAGGCGCGGGCGCTCCGGTGCGCCCGGCGGATCTCCGGACCCGCAATGACGCTGTGCTGCAACGCCTCCGCGAGGGTCCCCTGGCGGTGGGGGCCGGTGAGCGGGCGCGGACGGTGACCTATGCCGAGGTGCTGTCGTCGCATGCGCTATTGCTGTACGACCAGGAGCAGGGCTGGCCGGCCCTGGCCGAACTGCTCGCCGAACTGGAACGCGGTCCGGCGGGCAACCCCGGCGCGGTGGGCGAGATCCTGTCGGCGACCGCGCAACCGGACGACTTCCTCGACTCCTTCATCGCGATTTCGTGCGCGGACAACAGTTTTCCCCGCGATCCTGGTCAATGGCCCGATCTGGCAAGGGATCTGGCGAACGTCAGCCCTACCTATGGCGCGTTCTGGTTGTCGTTGCATCATGCGTGCGCCTTCTGGCCGTCCCCGCCCGAGGGGTATGCCCAGCGGTACACCGGGCCGTGGATCCTGCGATCGGACACCCCGGCCGTGTTGGTCGACAACCGATTCGATCCCGTCACCCCGCTCAGCGGCGCACGGCGCGCGCAGCAGGAGTTGGTGAACGCCCGGTTGGTCGTCGTCGAGGACGGGTACGGGCACGTCCCGCTCAACGAATGCACCCGCAAGCTGCGCGAGCGTTATCTCATCGACCTCCAGCTACCCGCCCCCGGAGCGACCTGCCGCCCCGACGAGCTGCCGTTCGACCGATAGCAAAAACGGATATCTGTTCACAAAACGGGAATACCGGTAATCTGCGCACGCTAAGCCTGATGATGGAAGGTGACCGGTGCGTAGACGTGCCTTGTTCAAGGCGGCGGGCACCGCAGCCCTGCTCGGTGCTGTGGGGACGATGACGGGGACGAGCACAGCGTCCGCCGACCCGATGTGGGAGGCGTTGTTTCGCGCCTGGGTGCCGGAGATCTTCGCCCCGATCCCCGACCCACCGGAGCACTCGCCCGCGATCGTCGTCGGCTCCGGCTTCGGCGCCGCCGTGACCGCGTTGCGCCTGGCCGAGGCCGGGATCGTCACCACTGTGCTGGAACGCGGTTCGCGCTGGCCGAACGACCCGTGGCGGGAGATCTTCACCGGCGACGACCTGCCCGACGGCCGCGGCTTCTGGCACCGCACCCAGTTCACCGGCGTCACCAAGGTCCCCATGCGCTTCGCCAGTTTCGGCGGCGTGCTGGACTGCACCGAGTATCCGGGTATCGACGTCTGGCGCGCGGCCGCGGTCGGCGGCGGCTCGGTGATCTTCAGCGGCGCCATGATCGCCCCGCAGCGCCGCTTCTTCGACCACGTCTTCGGTGGCACCGTCGACTACGGCGAGATGGAGCGCGTCTACTACCCGCGCGTACGGGAGATGCTGCGGCTGAGTCCGATGCCCGCGGACATCTACAACTCCTCGCCGTTCGCGCATTCCCGCGCCTGGGACGACCAGGTGCGTAAAGCGGGCTTCCAGCCCCAGGCGAACGACTCGATCTTCAACTGGGACATCCTGCGCGCCGAACTCGCCGGCGGCGCCAAGCCTTCGGCCACGGCGGCCAGGAGCAATCTGGGCAATTCCAACGGCGCCAAGTTCGACCTGAATCAGAACTACTTGGCGTACGCGCAGGGCACCGGACGATGCGGGGTCTTCCCCGGCCACCGGGTGGACGCCATCGCCCAGGAGTCCGGCGGCCGCTACGCGATCACCGTGACGAAGCTGTCGCCGACCGGTGACGCGCTATCCACCCGGACCCTCACCTGCGATCGGCTCTTCCTCGGCGCCGGGTCGGTCGGCACGTCCGAACTGCTGGTCCGGGCCCAGGCCACCGGCGCGCTGCCGAACCTGAACGAACACGTCGGCGACGGCTGGGGCACCA
Source organism: Nocardia sp. NPDC057455 (assembly GCF_042802775.1). Classification (NCBI taxonomy): domain Bacteria; kingdom Bacillati; phylum Actinomycetota; class Actinomycetes; order Mycobacteriales; family Nocardiaceae; genus Nocardia; species Nocardia sp. NPDC057455. Next base: position 76,630 of record NZ_JBHVDM010000013.1, read on the forward strand.
ACGGTGACGTGGTGCTCGCCCGCGGCGCCAGCGCGCTGGCCGGTCACGGCCAAGGCGTGCCGAGCGCGAGCCGGATCTTCGACGAAACCGGTGTGCCGCTGACCCTGGAGAGCTGGTACATCCCGGGGATCCCGTTCGAGACCGGCGCGCTCGCCTCGCTCGGCATGGTGCTCGACCCGACCCGTGCCCGGTTCGGCTACGACCGGAGTACGAACCGTGTCGGACTGAGCTGGTCGGTCAAGAACCGGGACGACACCGTGGCGGCGGCCAGGGCGGTCGACCGCCGGATCGCCGAGCGAGCGGATGCCCTCGTCGAGTACAGCGCCCTCGGCTACGACGCGAACGCACTGTTCACCGCGCATCCGCTCGGCGGAGCGGTGCTGGGGCGGGCCACCGACGGCTACGGCCGCGTGCACGGTCATCCCGGCCTCTACGTGGTGGACGGCGCGGCGATACCGGGCAGCACCGGGACGGTCAATCCGTCGCTCACCATCGCCGCGCTGGCCGAACGCAATATCGAGGCGATCGTTCGCGCCGGTCGCTGAGCACGCGGGTGTCCGGGCGCAGCGTCCCGGCACCGTTTCCGTGGTATCGCCAACCGTGCCGGGCATGCTTTCGGCGTACTAATGTCGGCGGCACCGTTCGGCGTCGAAGGGATTCGCAGTGTCCGCTCCCATTCCCAGCTCGGGCATCGAGAGTTCCCCCGTCGATCGATACGGCCTGCGGGAAACGCCGGAGCCACAGGACTATCCGCGCAAGCCGCCGATGCTGTGGACCGATTTCCTGATGCTGGCGCTGGCCGTCGTGTCCGTGGCGCTGGTCGCCTGGATCACCTTCTTTCCGGTCTCCGGGCACACCTACCACGTGATCGTGGTCGTCGACTGGTCGTTGTGCGCGGTGTTCGCGATCGAGTTCCTGTGGCGCTGGCGCCGCGCAGGCTGGCCGTGGACCTTCCCGTTCGTGTACTGGTACGAGGTCCTCGGCATGATCCCGGTGACCAGTCCGTTCTTCCGCGGCTTCCGGCTGTTGCGGATCGTGGTGATCGTCGTCCGGCTCGCCCGGGTGGCCGACCGCGTGTTCGGCGACCGGGTGACGGCCGCGGTGGTGAACCGGTTCGTGGCGACCATCGTCGATACCATTCGCCGTCCGATGACGATCGCGGTGATGGACGAGGTGGCGGAGGTGCTGCGCACCGGGCATTACACCCGCAACATCGCGGCCGCCCTGGACGAGAACCGCGCCGAGCTGGACGAGATGATCCTGGAGTTGATCAAGAAGGACCCGCAGGCGGGCCGGGTGCGCTACATCCCGTTCCACGACGAGATCATCCGCCTGATCGCCGACACCACCTTCCGCATCGTGTTCCAGGTGCTGGCGGATCCGCGCACCGATGAACTAGTCGCGGACGTGCTGCGGGAGAACATCGATCAGATCCGCGACGCGGTCCGCGACGGTGTGCGGGTGCCGCCGTCCGCGTACGGGCCGACGCCCGACGAGGACTGCGTGCGGCATCGCGTCACTCGGGTACCGCGTGCCTGATCGCGTCCCGAGGCTGTGCCAAACGCACGGTCTCCCAAGCGATCAGCGCGATCAGGACGACACACAGCAGGGCCAGTGACGCCAGCGCGGGCAGGGCGCAGGCCAACGGGATCAGCGCGAGCAGTACCGCCACGGCGACCACGCGGGGCACCGTGACGGTGTGCGTGGCGAAGTGCTTGAACCCCACCAGAGCGATCAGATACAGCGCCACGCCGCCGTAGAGCGCGTACAGCGGAATGCCGTACAGCGCGTCCTTCAGGGTGTGGTGCGAGGAATCCCCGACGTAGTAGAGAACTTTCTTCAGCCCCAGTGACAGCGCGATGATCCCGGCGATCATCGGGAAATGCCAGAAGGTGTAGGAACCCTGCGCGATCTTGATCTGCCGCTTGCCCTCGGCGTGGACGAGTTCGTGCTCCACCGCCAGGGCGGCGACGTCGAAGTAGGCCCACCACAGCAGACCGGAAATGGCGAGGCCGAGTAGCGAGCCGAGTGCGATCGGCCAAGAGATCGGCAGACCGGCCACCCCGATGCCGATCGAGACGATCGATTCACCGAGCGCGACGATGACGATCAGTCCGTAGCGCTCGACGAAATGCCTGGCCGAATTCAACCGCCAATCGGTGCCGGCGAACAACGTCCACAGGTAGTCGCCCGCTATCGCGGCGATCCACAGGGCGATCTGCACCGTGCCGGTGGTCAGCGCGGCGACGACCAGCAGCGTGGTGCCGAGGGTGATCGAACCGAGTGCCCAGCGCAGCAACTGGTTGCGCAATTGCGGATCCTCCGCACTGGCCAACCAGAAGATCCAGAGGTGGACCAGGCGCACGATCAGGTAGGCGATGGCGAAGACCAGCGGCCCGAACCATCCGCCGGTCTTGTCGTCGAACGCCTCCGGGATGGTGAGCGCGGCGAGGAACGCGCCGGCCATGGCCGCGAAAATCGCCACCCGTGCGATTCCCTCGTCGGCGCGGACCACGTTGGCGAGCCAGGAGTAGGCGATCCACAGCCACCACATCACCGCGAGCACCAGCAGCGCGCGCAGCGCGTTCTTCGCGCTGGTGTCGTCCGCGACCAAGCCGGTGACCATGGTGAACGCGAAGACGAGCACGAGGTCGAAGAACAACTCGAGCTGGGTTACCGAAGCGCCCTGGGCCATCGGCTGGAACCGCACTCGTTTGGAACCGATCATGCCGCTCATCGTCGCACTCCGACCGGTCCGGCGCCGGTTCGCTGCCGCGCCCGCCCGCCCATTTCGCGCAGAGCACAGCGTCGCCGCGGCTACACGGGCTGATAGGTCTCCGATTCGGGGAACCGCTCGGCGAAATCGATGAAACACTCCGCGACCACTTCATTGGCCTTGCGGAAGGTGCGTTTCAGCAGAAATCCGGGAACCGGGAGGGGCAGATAGAGCTCGACGTGGTACCAGACGTGCGTGCCGTCGACGCTGTCGGACACTTCGAAAAAGCCGCCGCCCCGGACGCCCCGGGTACTGTCGGCGACGATCCAGGAGGACCGGTCGTCGGTCCAATCGTATTCGAGCACTTGCAAATCCGAGCTGCCGAGCAGTTCCGCCTTGAGGAAGACGCGCCGCGGCCTGCGCCGGGCGTCCCGAGTGGCGACCCGGACGTCGCTGTAGGCGGTCGACCATTCCGGCAGCGATTCGACGGCTGTCAGGGCGTCCATGACCTGTTCGGGATCGGTATCGATGAAGAATCGGATATCCGTTTTGGTGCGCATGGCATACCTCCGACCCCCGGTTGGACAAGTCGGCCGATTGTCTCCGCGATTTGTCCGGTTCGTCAACCTGACTGTGCGAGACCAAATCTCGGCTAACCGGGTAACGTGCCGTTATCGAGTCGAGATCGGCGATCGGCAACCACTGGAACAACTTCCGGTCGGAAGGATGGGTCGGCCGGAGGCTCGCGCGCCTACGATCGGATCCGAATGAGCGCCGGTCTCCGGCGCTCTCGGTCAGGCGGGAGGATGTCATGAAATACGCCGAACTGCTGGCGCAGGCGCGGGACGTGATCACGGTGCGCCGGGTCTACGGCGAGCCCTACGAATCCGGCGGGGCGATCGTCATCCCCGCCGCCTCGGTCGGGGGCGGCGGTGGCGGGGGCGGTGGTACCGGGAACAGTCCGGACGGGGAGGGCGCGGGGGAAGGCGTGGCGTTCGGAGTAGGCGCCAAGCCCGTCGGCGCCTACCTGCTGCGCGACGGTCGGCTGACCTGGCACCCGGCCGTGGATGTCAACGCGATCATCCAGACGGCGGGCATGGTGCTGATCGCGGGGATTCTGGCCTTCGCGCTGAGCAGCCGAGTCAAGCGACGCGCCTGATCGGCGCGGGGGGCCGAAGCTTCCCCTCGGCGGTGCCGGGCCGAGCGCGGGCGAGGCCGCCCCGCGCTCGATCCGGCGCGGCGTTCAATCCGATCCAGTGGGCTCGACGATGGCGTCGGGCCCCGGATACATCAGCGATTCGCGGCCGTCGGAGAAGCGCACCACGTAGGGCGGCGTCCCGTCCGGCCCGCGGACCTCGATGATCTCGGCCAGGTGATCCACTTCTCCCACCACGTGTCCGTGCACGCAGAGTCGATCTCCTACATGTGCGATCATCGCCCCATTATCGACCGTCAGTGGTGCCCGTCACAACCACTCCGGCCGGTGGCGCGGGATCCGATTCAGTCGTCCGCGCTGATCACGCGCTCGACCGCGGCTTCGATCAATTCCATGCCCTGCTCCTCGGTGAACACCTCGGGCAGCGTCAACCGGTCGACGATCAGCCAGTTCAGTGCGAGGTAGAGCAACAGCACCGACTTCTCGTCACCGGGCAGGCCCGCCGCCAGGTGGTTGCGCACGTTGTAGTCGATGTCCTCGCGCACCCGTGCGGTCAGCACCGCGCGTAATTCCGGCCGCCGGGTCGCCTCCAGGCGCAATTCGAGCAGCGCCAGGTAGCCGGTGCGGAACGCCTCGATGCGTCCGACCGTCTCTTTCATCAAGTCGACGATGTTGGCGCGGGTCTTGGGCCCGTCGGTCAACTGGGCGATCGTGGCTTCGCTCGGCTGTAGCCGTTCGTAGAACCGTCTGCCCGCCTGGGTGAGCAGGTCGTCGCGGTTGGCGAAGTAGTTCGACGCCGTGCCCGCGGGTACCCCGGCTTCCTTGTCCACCGCGCGGAAGGTCAGTCCTCGCGCGCCGTCGCGCGCCAGGACCTCGATCGCGGCGTCGACCAGCGCCTGTCGTCTCTCCGGGTTGGTCCGCACTTGACACCACTCCATTCGTAGTACTACATTTCAAATCACTACGACCAGAGTACAGCGAGTCGGGCGGTATGCGTATGCGAAAGCTTGTCTATTACGTGGGTGTGTCGGTGGACGGTTACATCGCGGGCCCAGCGGGAGAATACGAGTTCTATCCGTTGGACGACGAGATGACAGCCTGGGCGAACACGGAGTATCCGGAGTTCGTGCCGAGCCACATCCGCCCGCTTGCGGGGATGTCGGTGGACGAGCCGAACAAGCGGTGCGACGCCGTCCTGATGGGCCGCGGTACCTACGAGCCCGCGTTGTCCATCGGTGTGAGCAGCCCGTACGCGCACCTGAAGCAGTACGTGGTGTCCAGCACGCTCGGGCGGCTCGACGACCCGGCAGTGGAACTGGTCGAGAGCGACCCCGTCGCGCTCGTGCGGAGGCTGAAGCGGGCCGAAGGCGCGGACATCTGGCTCGCGGGTGGCGGCAAACTCGCCGCTGAACTGCTCGGCGAGATCGACGAGATGATCATCAAGAGCTATCCGGTCGTCGCGGGCGGCGGGATATCCGCGTTCTCCGGCGCGTTCCGTCCGACCTTGTTCACCCCGGCGCGGCGCAAGGAGTTCGGCAACGGCGCGCAGGTCACCTGGTTTACCCGGGCCTGAGTCCCCGACTTCCATCCGAAAGGTATTTCATGCGAAAACTCGTCTATTTCGTCGGCCTCTCCCTCGACGGCTATATCGCGGGGCCGAATGGCGAGATCGACTTCATGCCGGTGGGCGATGAGATGTGGGAGTGGCTGCGCGTGGAGTATCCCGAGACGCTGCCCACGCACGTGCGGCCGCATATCGGACTCCCCGTGGACGCGCCCAATCAGAAGTTCGACACGCTGGTCATGGGGCGCGGCACCTACGATCCGGCCCTGTCCATCGGTTTGACCAGCCCGTATGCCCACATGAAGCAGTACGTGGTGTCCAGCACGCTCGGCCGCATCGACGACCCGGCGGTCGAACTGGTCGAGTGCGACCCGGTGGGGCTGGTCCGCGAACTGAAGCGGCAGGACGGCATGGACATCTGGCTGGCGGGCGGCGGCAAGTTCGCCGCCGCGTTGCTGGAGGAGATCGACGAACTGGTGATCAAGAGCTACCCGGTCGTCGCGGGCACCGGAGTACCCGCCTTCGCGGGCGAGTTCCGCCCGACGCTGTTCCGGCCGACCGAACGCAAGGCCATCGGCGGCGGCGTCCAGGTCAGCTGGTTCACCCGGGCCTGACCCGGCGAACCCGGCCTCTGGGGCGCGGGCGGTCGGGTCGGCGACGATCTGCCCGCCGCCCGCGCTCGGTCCGGAGATCCCGGTCAGCTCGCGTCGGTGAGGACCGACAGCCGCACCTGCCGGTCCGGGTTGTCCACATTGAGATCCACCAGCGCGATCGACTGCCAGGTGCCCAGGGCGAGCTTTCCGCCGAGCACCGGAACGGTCGCGTACGGCGGTATCAGGGCAGGCATCACATGGGAACGCCCGTGTCCGCGCGAGCCGTGCGCGTGCCGCCACCGGTCGTCGGCGGGAAGGAGATCGCGGAGCGCGGCCAGCAGATCGTCGTCGCTGCGCGCGCCGAGTTCCATGATCGCGATCCCCGCGGTGGCGTGCGGCACGAAGACGTGCAGCAGCCCGTCGCCGCCGGCTGAACGCGCGAATGTCGCGCACTGCGGCGTGATGTCCTGTACCACTTCACTGTGGCCTGTTCGCACCTCGAGCAGAGTGCTCTTCATGTGCACATCGTCCCTCATCTGCCGCGGCCGGCGCGGCGCGATCGGGAGGGGATGCGGCTGTGGGCTTTTCCACAAGCCGGGTAGGTAGCGGCAAAACCGCTGGCCCCGGCCGGTACCCTGAATGACTGTTACCAGTTTGTTGTCGATCTTGGAGGACCCTGTCGTGGCTCTCGTGGTTCAGAAGTACGGAGGATCCTCGGTGGCGACCGCCGAGCGTATCCGGCGCGTCGCTGAACGGATCGTGGAGACCAAGAAGCAGGGCCACGATGTGGTGGTCGTCTGCTCCGCCATGGGTGACACCACCGACGAGCTGCTGGATCTCGCGCAGCAGGTGGCGCCGTCGCCGCCCGCCCGCGAGATGGACATGCTGCTCACCTCCGGTGAGCGCATCTCCAACGCGCTGGTCGCCATGGCCATCCACTCCCTCGGCGCCGAGGCCCGCTCGTTCACCGGTTCGCAGGCGGGTGTGATCACCACCGGCGCGCACGGCAACGCGAAGATCATCGATGTGACCCCCGGTCGCGTCCGCGACGCACTGGACCAGGGCCTCGTCGTCCTGGTCGCGGGCTTCCAGGGCGTGAGTCAGGACAGCAGGGACGTCACCACGCTGGGCCGCGGCGGCTCGGACACCACGGCCGTCGCGCTGGCGGCAGCGCTGCAGGCCGATGTGTGCGAGATCTACACCGACGTGGACGGCGTCTTCACCGCCGATCCGCGGATCGTGCCCGACGCGCAGCGGCTCGAGCAGGTCTCCTACGAGGAGATGCTGGAGCTGGCGGCTTGCGGGGCCAAGGTGCTGATGCTGCGCTGCGTCGAATACGCCCGCCGCTACAACGTGCCCGTGCATGTGCGCTCGTCCTACACCGACAAGCAGGGCACCTACGTTTACGGATCGATGGAGGACATCCCCTTGGAGCAAGCAATCCTCACCGGCGTCGCGCACGACCGCAGCGAGGCCAAGGTGACCGTGGTCGGGCTGCCGGACGAACCGGGCTACGCCGCCAAGGTGTTCCGCGCCGTCGCCGACTCGGAGATCAACATCGACATGGTCCTGCAGAACATCTCGAAGATCGAGACCGGCAAGACCGACATCACCTTCACGCTGCCGAAGTCCGAGGGGGCCCGCGCGGTCGAGATGCTGACCAAGCGCCAGGCCGAGATCGGCTTCTCCCAGGTGCTCTACGACGACCACATCGGCAAGGTGTCGCTGGTCGGCGCGGGCATGAAGAGCCATCCGGGCGTCACCGCCACCTTCTGCGAGGCGCTGGCCGAGGCGGGTGTGAACATCGACCTGATCTCCACCTCGGAGATCCGGATCTCCGTGCTGGTCAAGGACACCGAACTGGACGAGGCGGTGCAGGTGCTGCACAAGGCCTTCGACCTGGGCGGCGACGAGGTCGCGGTGGTCCACGCGGGAACGGGGCGATAGGCCATGGGAGTGCGCGTAGGAGTCGTCGGCGCGACCGGACAGGTCGGCGCCGTCATGCGGAAACTGCTGGATGAGCGCGGTTTCCCGGCGGATGAGGTGCGGTTCTTCGCCTCCGCCCGTTCGGCGGGCAAGACACTGCCCTGGCGCGGCCGCGAGATCGTCGTCGAGGACACCGAGACCGCGGATCCGTCCGGCTTGGACATCGCGCTGTTCTCGGCGGGCGCCACCATGTCGCGTGTGCAGGCGCCGCGTTTCGCCGCGGCGGGCGTCACGGTGATCGACAACTCCTCGGCATGGCGCAAAGACCCCGAGGTCCCGCTGGTGGTCAGTGAGGTCAACCCGGAGCAGACACGCAACCTGGTCAAGGGCATTATCGCCAACCCGAACTGCACCACGATGGCGGCCATGCCGGTGCTCAAGCCGCTGCACGACATCGCCGGTCTGCGCCGCCTGATCGTGTCCAGCTACCAGGCGGTCTCCGGCAGCGGTCTGGCCGGTGTCGAAGAGCTCGTGAGCCAGGCCCGCGCGGTGATCGGCGACGCCGAGAAGCTGACCCACGACGGTCGCGCCGTGGATTTCCCCGCTCCGAACAAGTACGTCGCGCCGATCGCGTTCAATGTGCTTCCGCTGGCCGGTTCGCTGGTCGATGACGGCTCCGGCGAGACGGACGAGGATCAGAAGCTGCGCAACGAGAGCCGCAAGATCCTCGGCCTCCCGGATCTGGCCGTCAGCGGCACCTGCGTGCGCGTACCGGTCTTCACCGGCCACTCGCTCTCGGTGAACGCCGAATTCGCCGAACCGCTTTCGGTCGAGCATGCCAAGGAGATCCTGGCCAAGGCGCCCGGCGTGAAGCTGGTCGACGTGCCGACCCCGCTGGCCGCGGCGGGCGCCGACGAGTCGCTCGTCGGCCGCATCCGCCAGGACCCGGGTGTGCCGGACGGCCGCGGGCTCGCGCTGTTCATCTCCGGCGACAACCTGCGCAAAGGTGCTGCCCTCAACACCATTCAGATCGCCGAGGTGCTGATCGGCGACCGCTGAGACAGATCTGTCGAACGGGCCGTGGACTTTCCACGGCCCGTTCGTCGTGTCCGGAACCGATCAGCGGGCGCGTCGTCCGTCGAAGACTACGGCGCAAGTACGGTCGCGCTGCGCAGGAGTGACCGTGGTGCCGTGGGTGGCGGGGAACGCGCCTTTGATGAGGCGCATCAGGTCCTCGACGTCGATGTCGGTGCGCACGCCGCCCGCCTCCTACGCGCGGGTGAGCAGCGCGCCGATGACCGTGTTCAACTCGTGCACCGGCCGCGGAAACGCCGGGGCATCCGCGCCGCCCACCGCATCGGCGAGATCGCGTTCGACGCTGCCCTCCGCCACGAGCCGGGCCAGGAAGTGGGCTGCCGACTCGTGTGGAAGGTCGCGAGGCGATTCGCGTGCACTTGGCGCAGCGCTGGTCGGGACTTTCCGGAATCGAGGTGCACGCCATCCATCCCCAGGTCTAAAGACCACCGACTCCGAGGTGCTGCTCGTGGAGAACGAGGTCGACATGACCGTCCCGGGATCCGGCCGCGCCCGAGTTCGCACGTCCGTCAACGTCGTCCATGTCCGCGACGGCAAGGTCGTGCTTTTTCGCGACTACATGGACACCGCCCGTTTCACCCGCTCGGCCGCGCGGTAAGTGACGCGTACGCGCCGAACGTCACTCTTGCGGGGCCATGGAGTTATCGGATAAGGACCACCGGGGGGAGTGGTACCATATCTCGTACGACTGGCTGGAGGACTCATGGCTGCCGCGATTACCGTCAGTGAGGCGCGCAAGGATCTTTTTCCCCTGGTCAGGAAGGTCAATGAGGATCACGACACGATCGAGATCGTGTCGAAAGGGGGGAATGCTGTGCTCATGTCCAAGGAAGACTACGACTCCCTGATGACGACCGTGGAGTTGCTCAGTGGGCGTGATGGGGCGCGCCTACGCCGATCGATCCAGGAACTCGAGAATGGCGGCGGCGCCGAACGCGACCTCATCGAATGAAGGTCGTTTTCTCCGAATCCGCATGGGAAGAGTATTCGGCTTGGCTGCACCGCGACCGTGTCGTGCTGAAGAAGGTCAATGTACTGATCAAGGCGATCTCGGCCGATCCCTTCGAAGGCATCGGTAAGCCCGAGCCTCTGAAGCACGACTTGGCGGGGTACTGCTCACGGCGGATCACGCAGGAGCATCGCATCGTCTACCGAGTCGTCGACGATGCGATCTGGATCGCCAAGGTGGGCAAGCACTACGACTGACCCTCGGCGGGCCGGCCGAAAAGGTCTCGCTCGGCGCACGGCGCTGCTGTTAGCCTGCGCCGATGGCTCATCCTCATCCTCACGTGTATCTCGGCGATCGGATCGTTGCGGCGGATGCCGCCACGGTGGGCGTCGCATCGTCGGCGGTGTTGTACGGACTCAGCGTCTACACCGTTTTCCCGGTGCATGTGGACGGGGCAGCGTGTACGGCATTCCGTCTGGATGACCATTTCCGCCGGCTCGAGGAGTCCTGCAAGATCATCGGGATCGATCGGTTCGCCGCGGAGTGGGATTTCGAGCGGTTCCGTGCGACCGTCGTGGAACTGATCGCGGCGAATGCCCCGCGCGAGGACGTTTTCGTCCGGGCGACCGTGCACGTGGTCGAGTCCATTCCCGGCACCCGGGTCCGGGGCTGTGCGATCCAGGTCAGCGTGTTCGTCTACGACGCGGTGCCCATCGTCCCGCAGGACGGCATGCGCTTGAAGTCCAGTCCGTGGCGGCGCATTCCGGACAACGCGATTCCGTCCCGCGCGAAAGTCAATGGGGCGTATGTCAATTCGGTCCTGGCCAAGCAGGACGCGATCGACAGCGGCTACGACGACTGCGTCTTCCTCGATGGCAACGGGCACGTCTGCGAACTCAGCGCGGCCAACATCTTCCTGGTCCGCAACGGCACGCTGATCACCCCTGACGTCTCCTGCGACATCCTCGACGGCATCAACCGCAGGACCGTGCTCACCTTGGCGGCCGAAGACGGTATTCCGGTCGTCGAACGCACCGTCGATCTCACCGAGTTGTACATCGCCGACGAAGTCTTCGTGACCGGCACCTCGGCAGGCGCGGCACCGGTCGTCGAGGTGGACGGCCGCGTCGTCGCGAACGGCGTGCCCGGCCCGATTTCCCAGGCGCTGCGCAAACGCCACCATGCGGCACTGCGCACCGACAGCGTGCACGGCTGGGTCACGGACCTGTCCGCAGCCCGGTAGTCCAGCGCGCCGCTCAGCGGATGCCAGGGGTGCGCGGGTCGGGTCCGAGGCAGACCAGGATGGCGCACCCCGGAGGGGTGTCCGCGAACGGCGGGTCCAGCGGGTGATTCAGGCAAGCGAAGACGTTGCAGCCCGGGTAAGCGGCCGGACCGAGCCCGAACACCGCGATCAGGATGTCCGTATCGATGAAGCGGCGGGGGTCCAGCCGCAGCGGCGGCTCGACGTACGGGCCGGGGTCGGGCACCGGCCGGTCGTCGAACGCGTCGAACACCCTGCGGAAGAACTCGTAGGGCAGTTCCTGGGTGTTCTGCACGACGCCCGACACGCCCTGGCTGCTGACGTTTCCGAAGACGCCGGTCCACACCACCGTGAGATCGAGGCTCGGAATGACGAAGACGTTCTGCAATCCGAGCCCGGCCATCGCGTACACGTCGCCGGGCAGGAAGTCGGCGATCTCGGCGCAACCGCTTCCGAGCCAGAACAGGTAGCCGTAGCACGCGTTCGTCGGTGACGGCGTGCGCGCCATGGTCAAGTAGTCGGCGGAGACGATCCGCTGAGCGCCCCAACGCCCGTCATTGCTGACCAGAAGACCGAGTTTCGCGAAGTCGTTCGGCGGGATCATCAGATGCGCGTAGCCGTAGGTGTGTCCGGAGCGGTCCTGTGCCCAGTAGTAGTCGCTGCTGAGAATGCCGAGCGGATCGAACAACTCACGCTGCGCGAATTGTTGCAGCGGCTCGCCGACGGCCAGCTCCAGCACGTAGGCCAGCAGGTCGACATTGCGCTGGCTGTAAGTGAAAACGGTGCCCGGCGGATTGTCCAGCGGCACGCCGAGCGCCTGCACCGCGCTGTCCGGGTCGACCGGGATCACACCGGTGACGCCCTCGGTCAGCACGCCGACCCGCATTCCCGAGGTCTCGGTGAGCAGATTCTCGACGATGATCGACCGGTGCGCCGCATCACCGAGCCCGGCGGGCAGGTAGCGGTCGATCGGTGCGCGAAGGTCGAGTTTTCCTTGATCCCAAGCGATTCCGGCGAGCAAGGAGACGACGCTCTTCGTCGAACTCCAGATGTTCCAGGCCACGTTGCCGGTCTGGGCGTTCGTCGGTCCCTCGCCGATGAGGCAGTTGTGCCGGAACACCTGCACGTTGAATCGGTTTCGACCGGACGCGAAGGTCAGCGCGTCCTGGAGTTTCGCGGAATCCAGACCGACCTGTTCCGGTGCCGCCCGCTCCAGATCGCGTCCCGAGGTGACCGCGCACCGCACCTGCTCGCCGGGCGCGGCCATCGCACTCCCGGCGAAGAGATTGCCCGCCACCAGCGAAACTGCCGCGATTCCCGCCAGGAATCCACCGAAACGCCCCATATGCAAGAGGCTAGCGCCCTTTCGCCTGTTCACACCGGCAACAGGCGGGAACTGGACGTTCGATATCCGCACGGGCCGGACCCGGACTCGGACGCCTCGTCGTGAAACTCGATCGGTGTTCGCTCTTACCACTGCATACACCGCCGCGCACCGAGGCGCCGAACTGTCGGGGCCGCGCGGCCGCTACCGGCCTGCTGGGCGCGCGTGCGGTTGGCACGTCTTTCCATGGTCGGCGGGCGGTCAGCGGCGGTAGCACCTCGCAAGGCCATACAACGCTGTGCCGAGTGCCAGCGCGCCTAGTCCGGCGAGGACGGAACCGAGGGGCAGGGAGAACCCGACGACGACGCAGCCCACCGCACCGACTGCGGGGACCCACCGGGGTGGGCGATTCTCCTCGGCGGTCAGCGTGGCGGCGGATACGTTGGCGATCAAGTAGTAGAAGAGCACGGTGAACGAGGAAAACCCGATGGCCGCGCGCAGATCGAAGAGCGCGGCGACTACGGCGACGATCGCGCCGACCACCAGTTCCGCGCGGTGCGGCACACCGAACCGCGGATGCACGGCGGCGAGGGCTCCCGGCAGATAACGGTCCCGTGCCATGGCGAGCACCGTGCGGGACACACCGAGGATCAATGCGAGCAGCGATCCGGCCGCCGCCAGCATCGCGCCGATCCGCACCACCGGCGCGGCCGCGGGTACGCCCGCTGTGCTGACCAGGCGTGCGAGCGGGTCGGTCGCCCGGGCCAGTCCGGCGGAGCCGAGCACGCTGAGGGCCGCGACCGCCACCAGTGCGTAGACCACGAGGGCGAGTCCGAGCGCGATCAGGACGGCACGCGGAATGGTGCGTCGCGGTTCGCGCACTTCCTCGCCGAGCGTGGCGATACGGGCGTATCCCGCGAACGCGAAGAACAGCAGTCCGGCCGCCGTGAGCACCTCGCGTGGGCCGATCCGGTCGGGCAAGGGCGTTGCGGCCGAGTGCGTTCCCGCCAGTCCGATCACGATCACCATGCCCAGCACCGCGAGCACCGCCGCGACGAGGATCCGGGTCACGAGCGCCGACTTCTGCACCCCGGTGTAGTTGACAGCGGTGATCGCCACCACCGTCCCGACCGCCACGGCATGCGCCTGCCCGGGCCAGGCGTAACTACCGACCGTCAGCGCCATCGCCGCACACGAGGCTGTCTTCCCCGCGACGAATCCCCACCCCGCGAGATATCCCCAGAACGGCCCGAGCCGCTCCCTCCCGTACACATACGTGCCACCCGATACGGGGTATTGCGCAGCCAGTCGCGCCGACGACATCGCGTTGCAGTAGGCCAACACCGCCGCCACCGCGAGTGCTACCGGCAACCAGTTCCCGGCCGAAGCGGCCGCCGGGGCCAGCGCCGCGAATATCCCCGCACCCACCATCGCCCCCAACCCGATGACCACCGAATCGGTGAGCCCGAGCCTGCGATGCATGGTCCCGTCGCGCGACGCCATGACGTGCATCCTCCCGCACCCTCTCCGCCGCCGTGCAGTGAGTACGCCTCGGCGAACCGGGCTCGGTGCGACGAAGGAAGCGCAAGCAGCCGAGTACGCTCGGCGAATGATCGCGTGCGACGGGCTGTGCACTCGTCCCCTCGACACGACGGAACTGCGCATTTTCCTGCGGGAATGCTTCGATGTCCCCGAGTCGGAGATCTTCGTCAGCAGCGACGACCTCGCGGACGCGGCGCTGCGGGACGTCCGCCGGAATGGCCCCTTCGCGGTCTTCTGCACACACGGTCGGGTCAGCGGCGACTTCGCCGCGATGTTCTCGGTCAGTGCGAATCTGCCGCTGTCGGATCGGAATGCGATGGACGGCCGAAGGCTCGCCGGCCTGCTCGCGGCACATACTGCCGCCGATATCCTCTGCAGCTTCGGCGACGAGCCACAGCCGTGGCTATGGACCCTCACTCGCCCCGACGGCGCCCGAGTGCCGGTCCACCTCACCGAACGCATCAACAACCCCCACGAAAACCCGACCTGCCCCTGCACCGACATCCACCGCGAAGTCCTCTATCCCACCTGAACCCGTAAGTGGCACATGGCTGCGGCGAAACGCGAGAAGGCCTCTCGACCGTGTGCCACTCATGACGCGCGGGTGCTTCGGAGGAAGTCGGGATCGCGAGGGCTGCGCAGCCGGAATGCGGCGGAAACGACATCGCCGCCGGATTACGAGTAATCCGGCGGCGATGCGAGCTCGGACACCGTGCTGGTGTCACATCCGTAATCGACGTCCCACAAGCGCCTCTCGGCGGGTGGTCGCTCGTAGCGACAAAGGGGGTGCGGCCCGGGGCTGTCCGGACGCCGAAGCGGGGTGTCGACGTCCCACAAGCGCCTCTCGGCGGGTGGTCGCTCGTAGCGACAAAAGGGGTGCGGCCCGGGGCTGTCCGGACGCCGACAGGGGGTTCAACCACCAACGTTCGCAACCTATTCCGGCGCGAAATTGTGACGCCGACCACTCTTGATCGGCCTATTCGGGCCTCGTGCTCGGCGAGTCGCGGCCGGTAGGCGCTGCCAGGGCAGGGCTTTTCTTGAATGAATCCAGATTATTTTCTTGACTTATTCCAGAAAAGGGTCAGAATCGAAGCATGCACACTAACGGTGCCGATCCACGTGAGTGGCTGCGAGCAGCGGGTTTGCGGGTCACCGCCCCGCGGGTCGCGGTGCTGGACGCGGTCGTCGCGCGGCCGCATGCGGATGCCGACACGGTGGCCGCCACCGTCCGGGAAGCGCTGGGTTCAGTGTCCACGCAGGCGGTCTACGACGTGTTGCACGCTTGCGTGCGGGCCGGGATCCTGCGGCGGATCGAGCCCGCGGGCTCGTCCGCGCGATACGAGACCCGGATCGGTGACAACCATCACCATCTGGTGTGCCGAAGCTGCGGTGCGGTCGCGGACGTCGACTGTGCCGTGGGCCGAGCCCCATGTCTGGACCCTTCGGACGCTCACGGATTCGTGATCGATGAAGCCGAGGTCGTCTTCTGGGGTATGTGCCCGACCTGCCGTTCCGAGTAGCGGTCCACACCTTCACCACCCGGGAAAACCTGTACCGGGACGATGTTCACCAGCCGAGGAGTCCGATGACCAAGCCGACAACCACGAACACCGGCATCCCGGTCGAGAGCGACGACGAATCGCTCACCGCGGGCGCGCAAGGCCCGATTTTGCTGCACGACCACTACCTCATCGAAAAGCTGGCCCAGTTCAATCGCGAACGGGTACCGGAACGCATCGTGCACGCGAAGGGCGCGGGCGCTTACGGTGAGCTGGTCGTGACCAACGACGTCAGCAAGTACACCAAGGCCCGGCTGTTCCAGCCCGGCGCGCGTACGGAGTCGCTGGCGCGGTTCTCCACCGTGGCCGGTGAGCAGGGCAGCCCGGACACCTGGCGTGACCCGCGCGGGTTCGCGGTGAAGTTCTACACCGAGGACGGTAACTACGACCTCGTCGGCAACAACACGCCGATCTTCTTCATCAAGGACCCGATCAAGTTCCCCGACTTCATCCGGTCGCAGAAGCGCCTGCCCGGCAACGGTCTTCGCGATCACAACATGCAGTGGGATTTCTGGACCCTGCGTCCGGAGAGCGCGCACCAGGTGACCTGGTTGATGGGCGATCGCGGCATCCCGAAGACCTACCGGCACATGAACGGCTACGGTTCGCACACCTATCAGTGGATCAATGCCGCGGGCGAGCGTTTCTGGGTCAAGTACCACTTCAAGACCGATCAGGGCATCGAGTACCTGACCCAGGCCGACGCCGACCGGATCGCGGGCGAGGACGCCGATTACCACCGCAAGGATCTGTGGGAGGCGATCGAGCGCGGCGAGTTCCCGAGCTGGACGGTGTACGTGCAGGTCATGCCGGTCGCGGAGGCGGAGGGCTACCGGTTCAACCCGTTCGATCTGACCAAGGTGTGGTCGCACAAGGACTATCCCTTGCTCGAAGTCGGCAAGTGGACGCTGAATCGCAACCCGCGCAACTACTTCGTCGATATCGAGCAGGCCGCGTTCGAGCCGTCGAATGTCGTTCCCGGCATCGGCTTCTCGCCGGACAAGATGCTGCTCGGCCGCGTCTTCGCCTACGCGGACGCGCACCGCTACCGCATCGGCACGAACTACGCGCAGCTGCCGCCGAACCAGGCCAGGGCGGCGGAGGTGAACTCCTACTCCAAGGAGGGCGCTATGCGGTACCACTACAACGAGCCGAATGTGCCGGTGTACGCACCGAATTCGTTCGGCGGGCCGCACGCCGCCCCGGAACGGGCGCCCGACGGAGGCATCTGGGACTTCGATCCGACCATCGTGCGGGCCGGCTACATCCAGCATGCCGAGGACGGTGACTTCACCCAAGCGGGCACCCTGGTCCGCGAGGTGCTCGACGACGCGCAGCGCGAGCGGCTGGTGAACAATATCGTCGGCCACGTGCTCGGCGGTGTGCGGGAACCGGTGCTCGGCCGGGTCTTCGAATACTGGAAGAACGTGGACGCCGACCTCGGCAAGCGGGTCGAGGAGGGCGTGCGCGCCGGGCTCGACGGCGGCTCGCGGGACTGAGCGGACCGAAGGCAGGTGTGCGTCCTCGGCGCGTACCTGCCTTCGGCGTGTCCGGCCGATCCTGTTTGCCGGTAGGTGGACGAGCGGGACGCCACCACGCCCGCCGCGGACTACCACGCCTCGGCGGCGCCGCGCTCGGCGCACCGAACGCGACCGGCTGGTCGCCTGGCTGAAGTTGAACACCAGCGGCAAGCGCATCCGCGCGGGGCTACCCGCGAACTGGATCACCGGCGACAAGACGGGCGCCGGCTCCTACGGCTCGCGCAAGCGACGTCGCGATCGTCTGGCCGGGAGCCGATCACGATCCTGAGCCGCAAGTCCGACGCGGACGCCGAGGCGAACAACGACTTGCTGGTGGAAGTGACGAAGGTGGCCGTAGACCGGCCGCGGTGACCTACCGGGCTCGCCACACCGAATCGATCGGTGTCACTCGCCGCGCGTATCCGTCGCCAAGGCGGACTCGGACGCTCGGGCGATCTCCATGTCGATTTCCTGGATCTGGAGCGTCACGCCGTCCGGATCGACGACCCGCAAGCTGCGGCCGAAATCCTCGTCGTGGAGCTCGTAGTCGTAGCCCCGTTCGCGCAGCCGATTCGCGACCACTTCCAGCTTCTCGTCGGTCGCGAAGCCGAGTTCGACCGATCCGGCCGGCCGGCCCTTCGACACCCTGAAATCGTGCAACCCGACCGCGCCCGCGTCGCCCGAAAGTTGCGCCCAGACATCGAGACTCCCCTTCGGGTCGAGCGCCAGCCCGAGACCGGCGTAGAACTCCCGGCACGCTTCCATGTCCGCGACGTACCTGATGGGCAGGACAGTGAGCATCTTCACTCCTTCTCGGAACAGTTCGAACCGAGTATGGAGCGACGTCGTCCGCCGCGGCCCGTCTGCCACGGCAGACGCCGGGATCGGACACGCGACACGGTCGGTATGGCGGATTCCGTCACGGCGGGTAGCGGCAAGTGCACGACGAACTGTAGAAAACCTGGCCGGGTTTGTGCGGCCAGGCTCATACACCTACAGCAGGCCCCACCAGTAGAGCAGGCTGGCCAGAATCCAGACCACCACGGTTTCCATCGTCGCTCCCAATCTCCTTGGCGCACTCCTCACCATCATCCCGCGATCCGGCGCCGGGCGGTAGGAGCCTTCCGGGCACCACTTGATAAAGCCACGCTCACCTGCGTTTTTGATCTTGCAAGGTGTTCTTAAGTGTGTGCCAAGCCCCGGCATGCATTGTTTGTCTCGCAGGAGGGACAAGCCCAGCACCGCAGGTGCGAACCGGGGAACGACCTGTCTCGAGGGGTGACAGGTCGGACCTCGGGGGTGGTGTCCGCCGGGCCGGTCTACGAGGGGTGGCCGGCCCGGTGGACGCGGAGCGGCCGCTCGCGCCGGCTCTTCCTGGAGCTGACCGGCAACGACTCGGTTGTTGCCGCTGCCGAAGGTAACCCACGAGTGTGCGGCGCCGGGTCCGAAGGAAGCGGCTGGGCTGGTCGCGAGGGTGATCGGCCCGCCAGTCTGAAACGTGTTCTAGACACTTTGGCAGTTCTGTCTTACGGTCGATACATGGGTAATGGTGCGTATCGGTCGGCTCCGGTATTCGAACTCTGTTCCGGCCCCACCTGGGTGTCGCCGTGGGAGATGTACGCGGCGCTGCGCGAGCACGATCCGGTGCGGCACGTCGTACCTGCCGGGCGACCGGAGAACGACTATTGGGTGCTCACCCGGCACGAGCACGTGTACGCGGCGGCGCGGGACAGCGAAACGTATTCCTCCCGCGACGGGCTGACGGTGGAATACGGTGAACTCGACGAACTCGGCCTCACGGACAACCCCCCGCTGGTAATGCAGGATCCGCCGCAGCACACCGATTTCCGCAAGCTGGTCGCTCGCGGATTCAGCCCGCGCCAGGTCGAGGAAGTGGAGCCGGTGGTCCGCCGGTTCGTGCGCGACCGGCTCGACGACCTCGGGGCCCGGGGCGGCGGTGACATCGTCGAGCAGCTGTTCAAGCCGCTGCCGAGCATGGTGGTGGCCTATTACCTCGGGGTACCGGAGCGGGATCGGGCACGGTTCGACGGATGGACCGACGCCGTCGTCGCGGGCAGCATCGACCGGACGAACACCAAGGCGCAAACGGCCTCGGCCGAGATGATGGGCTACTTCGCCGAGCTGATCCAACGCAGGCGCACCGACCCCGGCGACGACACGGTGTCCTTGCTGGTCCAGGCGGGGCTGGGGGCCGACGACACGGACGTGCGCGGCCTGGTCCAGATTCTGGCCTACGCATGGACCATGGTCGCCGGCGGCAACGACACCACGACAGGCCTGCTCGGCGGCGCAGTGCAATTGCTGCAACAGCACCCCGACCAGCGCGCCGCGCTCGCCGCTGAGCCGGACCGGATTCGTGTCGCGGTGGAGGAGTTCGCCCGGCTCACCGCGCCGGTGCAAGGGTTGGCGCGCACCGCGACGCGAGACGTCGAATTGGCCGGGAAGACGGTGCAGGCGGGGCGGAAAGTGCTGCTGGTCTTCGGGTCCGCCAATCGGGATGAGCGAGCGTTCGGCGCGGACGCCGCCGAACTGGACATCGAGCGTAATCCGCAGCGCATCCTCACCTTCGGGCACGGGCCGCATCACTGTCTCGGTGCGGCGGCCGCGCGGATGCAAGCCCGGGTCGCGCTCGAGGAGCTGCTCGATCGGTTCCCCGAGTATGTGGTCGACATCGACGCGGTCGAGTACGCGAGCGGTCCGTACGTTCGCAGGCCGACTACTGTGCCGTTCCGGTGCAGAGGCTGAACGGCGAGGCGGGGCGGCGCGGGCCACGCTATCGCTCGCGCTGGAATCGGTCGGGACGCCGGCGGTAGGTGTGGTGAAGCAAGAGAGGACCGGGACACGGCATGAGTGGCGATTGGCTGGCCGACGGCCGCGCCGAGTTGGCCGGTGAGCGCATTCTCGACGCGGTGCGCGCGCTGTTCATCGACAAGGGCGTCAGCGGGATCGGCATGGCCGAAGTCGCCGACGCCGCAGGCTGCTCCAGGGCGACGCTCTATCGTTACTTCGAGAATCGGCAGGCGCTGTATGTGGCCTTCGCGGGGCGGGAGGCCCGGCAGTTGGTCGAGCGAGTCTGGCGGGACCGCGCGGGGCCCGCGAGCGCGGAGCCGGGGGAGCGGCTGCTCGACACGTTGACCGCGCTGCTCGCCGCGGTGCGGAAGACACCCCATCTGGCGGTCTGGTTCGAACCGTCCAACGCGGGAATTGTTGCCCAACTGGCGAACTCGGCGGGCGTGGTCGACGCGCTCGCCACCGACTTCGTGGCCGGTTTCCGCCCCGAACTGCCCGTCCTCGCCGCCAGGCGCGTCGGTCAGTGGGTGGTGCGTGCGATGGTGTCGTTGCTGACGCTACCCGGCGCGGGTGAAGACGAGGAACGTGCGATGCTGCGCAGTTTCGTGCTGCCGTTCCTGCTGGACGACCGGACCGTGATCGACTGACCCCGAGGTCGTCGACCGGAGCCGCGGAACTCCGGTCGAAGCGCCACCCCGCCGCGCATGGGCTCAGACCGTCGCCGCCGAATAGTCGGGCAGATCGTAGGTCTCGGTCTTGCCCAACATCCGCATCATCACCGGTCGCATCGCCTTGGACATCATCAACTTGCTGAGGGCGTGGCCGGCGCGAATGCCGAAACGGGATTTGGGTGTCATGGCGTTCAGGCCGCCCGGCTGCAACTGCTGGGCCGTCTTCACGAAGGGGCGCAGCACTTCTTCGTAGCGGGCCAGGCCTCGTCCGGGGTTGTCGGCGTGCGCGGCCAGCTCACCGGCGAGGACGTAGGCACCTACCAGTGCCATCGCGGTTCCCTGACCGGTGAGCGGTGAACCGCAGTATCCCGCGTCGCCGAGCAGGACCACCCGGCCCTGAACCCAGCTCGGCATGTCGATTCGGGCCAGCTCGTCGAAATAGAAGTCCGGCGCCTCGGACATCGCCGCCGCGATGCGAGCCGATTCCCAGCCTCCTCCCGCCAAGCGGTCGCGGATGAATCGCTGCTGGGCGGCGACATCCCGGCGCAGTGCGGGATCGGCTGCCGCGCGGATCACGACGAGGGCCTTGCAAGTGGCCGGGTCGGCGTCGGGGCGCATGCCCAGCCCGGTGGCGCCGACCAGCGAGTGCATCGTGAACCAGTGCGGCTCCAGGTCTTGCGGGCGCGACAGTGTGAAGAACGACATGTATCCGCCCAGGTACGTCGCGAACTGTTCCTCGGGGCCGAACACCATCCGGCGAGTGGCGGAGTGCAAGCCGTCCGCGCCGATCACGAGGTCGAATCGCTCGGCCGCGCCGGAGGCGAACGTGACGTCGACGCCGGTGTCGTCCTGCCGGATATCGGTGATCCACTCGCCGTACCGGTAGTCGACGCCGCCCTGCGCGTCGAGCAAGTCGAGCAGCACCTGGTTGAGATCGCCCCGGGTGATCTCGATTTCGGCGACGGCGCCCTTGCCGTCGAAGAGTTCGGCGGACATGCGAAGGATTTCGCGGCCCGCGTCGTCGACGTACTTCATACCCCGCTCGTCGAGCTGGTAGTCGCGAATGCCCGGCATCATGCCCATCCGCTCGGCCACCTCGCGGCTGGGCCCGCGCAGGTCGACGGCCTGCCCGCCGGGCCGCGGCGTCGCGGCGCGCTCCACGACGGTGGCCCGGATGCCGGACCGGAGCAGTTGCAGCGCAACGGCATTGCCGCCGATGCCACCACCGGCGACGAGCACACGGAGCTGGCTGCTTACGGATTTGGCGCTCATGACTTTCCTCGGCTCCCATTGGTTGTTCAAATGTCTTAGACATATGTCTAACACACGCTGGTACGAGTGTCTAGCACAAACGTCTAAATTCATCGGCAGAACAAAGGCCCATGGCGGCGAGGAACCCTCGCGACCACGGGCCACCGGTGAGAGCGGGAACTAGCAGCGATGCCGCAGGTACGTGCGCCAGCTCGCGAGATGGGTGATGTCGGTGCCGGCGCTCGCGGCATCGTAGGTGCAAGTGAAACCGACGACTTCGCGGCCGTCGGCGAGTTCGATTCTGGTCAGGGCCATAGGAGCGGGAAGGTCGGCGAGGAAGGCGCCCAAGCCGGCCGCGGAGACGCGGAAGAGTTCTCCCTCGATCGGAGCGCCGCGGCCCGGTCCGTGACGCACCAATCCCGGCTTGGGTGGCGTGGTGTCGAGAGCGGTCAGCCGATAGGCGTCGGTGGTCCGGATCTCGCCGAGGAAGCGGGCGCCGAGTTGCTCGAGCTGAAAGTGCAGCGGCTGCCCACGCAGGTGCGCTCCGAAGACGGCCAGGTCGACGCCGCGATCGACCAGCAACGGCGAGCGCTCCGATCCGAGCAGGCGGGCGGCGAGGTCGACGGCCACCTGATCGGCGAAGGCGGGGGTGACCAGCATGACCCCGAACGGCATTCCGTCGGCGGTGGACGCGCCGGGGACGGCGACGGCGGCCATGTCCAGCAGATTGCAGAAATTGGTGTAAGTGCCCATGCGCCGGTTGATGCCGATCGGATCGGCGCGCACGGCGGCGATGCTCGGATGCTCGGTGGTCGTCGGCAGCAACAGTGCGTCGAAGCCGTGCAGCAGTTCGGCGGCCGTCGCCTTCGCGCGCGCCAGCTGCTCGAGGTCGGCGGCGAACGCCGCGCCGGTCTTCTCCCGCGCCGCGCCGATGATCGCGGCGACCGTGGGATCTGCGCCCGCGGGCGCGGTGTCCAGGAACGCACCCACCGCGGCGAAACGTTCGGCGACGAGTGCACCGTCGTAGAGCAACAGCGCGGCGTCGAGCAGGGCGGAGATATCGATTTCGTCGGTCTTCGCGCCCGTGTCGGCGACACCGGCGGCAGTGCGGGCGAACGCTTCCCGGTAGGGCTCGCTGAGCGCGGCCAGATTCTCGCGGCGCGGCACGGCGATGCGCGGCGCGAGCGGGGCGGCCAGCCGGACATCGGCGGGCCAGGTCCGGCTGCGCGGGTCGCGCGGCTCGGGGCCTGCCATCACCGCGGCCGCGGACACCGCCGAGTCGAGGTCGGCGGCGAAGACCGTCACGGCATCGTAATCCGCGCAGGCGGGCACGGTCCCGTGCGCCGGAATCACCCCCAAGGTGGCCTTGATGCCGACGATTCCGTGCAGTGCCGCGGGGACGCGGCCGGACCCGGCTGTATCGGTGCCGATTCCGATGTCCGCGATGCCCAGCGCCACCGCGGCGGCGGAACCGGAACTCGACCCGCCCGACACCAGCTCCGGATCGAGCGCGTTGCGCACCGCGCCGTACGGGCTGCGCGTCCCGACCAGCCCGGTGGCGAACTGGTCCAGGTTCGTCTTACCCAGCACCAGCGCCCCGGCCGCGAGCAATCGCGCGATCGCCGCTGCGGTCACCTCCGGCAGGTAGGCGAACTCCGGGCAGGCCGCGGTGGTGGGCAGGCCCGCCACATCGATGTTGTCCTTCACCGCCACCAGAACTCCGGCCAGCGGCAAGGTTTCGCCTGCGGCGAGCCGCCGTGCGAGAGCGGCCGCTTCGGCGGCCACCTCGGGTTCCGGTCGCAGGGTGATCCACACCTCCGGCCGATCGACCTCGGCGATCCGCCGATATGCCGCCGCGACGCGTTCGACCGGGTCGGCTGCCGTTTCTGGGACGCCTGCGGGCATTCAGTCGACTCCGATCACGATCAGGGGCGTGCCCGGCTCCACCTTGGCGCCGGGCGTGGTCAGTACCTTCAGCACGGTGCCCGCGCTCGGGCTGTGCACAGGTAGTTCGAGTTTCATCGCCTCCAAGACGGCCACCGGCGCACCGGCCGCGACCTGTTGTCCTGGTTCGACTTCCACGCGCCATACATTGCCGATCATCGGCGCGGTCACCACGGTCGCATCGGCGGGCAACCCGGCGGGCAAGTCGTCGATCGGTGCGGCGACGGGGGCGACGGTGGTGCGTTCGAATTCGCCCGCCGCCCGCCACGCGTTCTTCTCCGCCTCGAACGCGGCGGCCTGACCGGCCTCGAACTCGGCGATGGCGTCGGCCTCCGTGCGCAACAGGCGCAGGTGGTCGGCGAGCGCGAAATTGCCCTCGCTCACCTCGGCGTCGAACCTGCCCGCCTCGGCCGCGGCACGGTATTCGAGCAACTGCTCGGCGCCGACCGGTTCCCAGACGATGCGATCGAAGAACCGGAACAGCCAAGGCGTGCCCGATTCGAACGGCGCGGACTGCCGGTAGCTGGACCAGATCGGCACGGTGCGGCCGATCAGCTGATAGCCGCCCGGGGAGGCCATCCCGTAGACGCACAGGTACTTGCCGCCGATGCCGACGGCATCCGACGGGGTCCAGGTGCGCGCCGGGTTGTATTTGGTGGTGACCAGGCGGTGGCGCGGATCGAGCGGAACCGCCAGCGGCGCACCGAGATATACGTCGCCGAGCCCGAGCACGAGATACTCGGCGTCGAAGACGGTGGTGCGCACGTCGTCCACGCTGTCGAGCCCGTTGATACGGCGGATGAACTCGATGTTCGACGGCAGCCAGGGCGCGGTGTCGCGCACACCGCTGCGGTAGCGGTCGATGGCTTCGGCGATGGAAGGATCGTCGAACGACAGCGGTAACCGGATGGTGCGGCTCGGCACCACCAGGTCGGTCGTGGCGGGTAGTGCGCGTTCGAGTTCGGTCAACGTGCCCAGCAGCCGATGGTTCGGCAGCACCTCGGGATCGAAGTGGATGTGCAGGGACCGCACGCCCGGAGTCACGTCGAGAATGCCGGGCAGCCGGACGCCCGCGAGGGCTTCGGCCAGCGCGTGCACCCGCATGCGCAGCCCGAGATCGAGCACCATCTCGCCGTATTCGACCAGGACGTTGTCGTCCCCGCCGCGCAGGTACCGCACCCGCGGACGATCCGGCGACGCCTCGAGTCCGCCGAGAACGCCGCGATCACGCAGGGCCGCGGGAGAATCGGCGAGCAAATTCGGTACGCGACTGCCGTTGGACGAACGCAGTGCGGCGGCCTTGTCGTCGTCGACCGGCACGAACCGCACCGAGTCTCCGGGACGCAACTGCCCCATCCGCCAGCGATGCGCGGACACCACCGTCAGCGGACAGGCGAAGCCGCCGAGGCTCGGACCGTCGGGCCCGAGCAGAATGGGCGTGTCGCCGGAGACGTTCAGCGCGCCCACGCTGTAGGGATTGTCGTGCAGGTTGGAAGGGTGCAGTCCGGCCTCGCCGCCGTCGGTGCGCGACCACGCCGGTTTCGGGCCCTCCAGGCGGATGCCGGTGCGATTGGCGTGGCTGCCGACCCGCCACGAGTGCGTGCAGAACTGGGTCATGTCGGCGTCGGTGAAGTACGCGGAGGTCTGCGGACCGACGCCTACCGCGAGTTGCCACTCGTGGGTGAATTCGGGCCGTTCGTCCGGCGGCACCGCGGTGGGTGTGCCGAGTGCGCAGGCGTTCACCGGGGCGAGGCCGAGCACGTCGCCGGTCGCCACCGCTCTACCGGTCACACCGCCGAATCCGCCGAGGGTGAAGGTGGCCGCGCTGCCGTGATAGAGCGGTGCGTCGATGCCGCCGCGTACCGCCAGATAGGTGCGCAGGCCGGTGTCGGCGGGTGCGCCGATGTCCAGCACCGCGCCCGCGGCGACGGTGACGGGCTCCCACATGGACACCGGGCGGTCGTCCACCGTCACCGGAGCGGGCGCACCGGTCACGCAGACGACGGTGGTGTCGGAGAAGCGCAATCGTGGGCCCCGCAGGGTGCATTCGAGCGCGGGGATGCCGACCGGGTTACCCACCGCGGTGTTGGCGAGGGTGAAGGAGAGGTCGTCCATCGGACCGGACGGCGGAATACCGACGTCCCACAGGCCGATCCGGCCGGGGTGGTCCTGCACCGTGGTCATGGTCCCGCCGCGCAGCACGTCGATGCGGCGACCGGCCGGGCGGACCTCGGCCAGCGTGGTGGTGGTGTGCTCGGTGCGCAGCACCCGGCCCTCGGCCGCGGCCTCGCGCAGTTGCGGCAGGTTCGTCTGCACGCCGTAGATCCGGGTCGCGGCGAGCGCGGTGCGCAGTGCGGCGAAGGCGTCCGACCGGCTCTCGCCGGCGCTGATCACCTTGGCCAGCAACGGGTCGTAATACGGGCTGACCTCCGAACCGGTGCCGACCCACGTGTCGACCCGGACGTCGTCCGGGAAGTGCGCGGCCGTGATCAGGCCCGCGCTGGGGCGGTAGTCGTGGCCGGGATCCTCCGCGTAGACGCGGGCCTCCACCGCGTGACCGGTGATCGCCGGGCCGCTCTCGGGCTGGTCGTCCACCATCGAGGTGTCCCCGCCGGCCAGGCGCAGCATCCACTCCACCAGGTCGACGCCGGTGACCGCCTCGGTGACCGGATGCTCCACCTGGAGGCGGGTATTCATCTCCAGGAACGACGCGGCGCCGTTGTCGGCGTCGTAGACGAATTCCACCGTCCCGGCCGAGCGGTACCCGACCGAGCGCGCGAGCTCCCGGGACGCGGCGAGCAGATGCTCCGCCAGCTCCGCGGTGAGTCCCGGCGCGGGCGCCTCCTCGATCACCTTCTGGTTGCGGCGTTGCAGCGAGCAGTCCCTGGTGCCGAGGCTGACGACGCGGCCGCGGCCGTCGCCGAACAGCTGCACTTCGACATGCCTGGCACGTGCGACGAAACGTTCCAGGAAGACACCGGCCGAACCGAAGTTCGCCGCCGCGATGCGCTGCACCTGCTGGTAGGCCGCGCGCACCTGGTCCGGATCGATGCAGGCCCGCAGACCGATGCCGCCACCGCCGCCGACCGCCTTCAGCATCACGGGAAAGCCGACCCGCTCCGCCTCCGACACCGCGTGATCGGCCGATTCGAGCAGGTCACTACCCGGAATGAGCGGTACGCCGACCGCACGCGCCGCCATACGGGCGGTGTGCTTGTCACCGAAGACGCGCAGCTGCTCGGCAGTCGGTCCGACGAACGCGATGCCCGCCGCCTCGACCGCGGTAGCGAAATCCGCATTCTCCGAGAGGAATCCGTAGCCGGGGTGAATGGCCCCGGCTCCGGTCATCAGCGCCGCCTCGATCACCAGGCCGGCGCGCAGGTAGGACTCCGCGGCCGGGCCCGGACCCAGTCGCACCGCGACGTCGGCCATCTCGACGTGCGCGGCACCGACATCCGCGTCGGAGTACACCGCCACCGTCTTCAGCCCCAGCGCACGGGCAGCCCGCATGATGCGGCACGCGATCTCGCCACGGTTGGCGACGAGCACGGTATCGAATTGCAGCCCCACTCCCGCTCCCTGCTAATCCGTGGCCAGCGACATCGCCGCGATCGCGCGGGTGACCCGTTCGAGCACCACGTCCAGCGATTCACCGATGTGCTTGTGCAGCAGCCGATACGCGAGCGGCAGATCGTCGGTCAGCACGGCGTCGAGGATGCCCAGATGCTCGGCGATGGTGGTCTCGATGCGGTTGTTGACCATGAAGTCGTACATGCGCACGTGGCGGATGCGGGAATTCACCGCTTTCAGCGCCCGCACCATCTCGGTGTTGCCCGCCGCGGTGAGCAGCGCGACGTGGAACTCCTCGTCGCGCACCACGAAACCGGGCTCCTGTTCCGGGGGGTCGGTGCGCAGTTCCAGCCAGGCGGCGCGCTCGGATTCCAGCAGTTCCCGGTCGTGCGTGACCGCGGGATTGGTCATCGCGCGCTGAAGGCCGCCCAGTTCCAGAGTGATTCGCAACTCGTACAGGTCCCGGATCAGCGGGATGCTCGGCCGGACCGGGCTGAAGCCGTATTCTTCGCGTTGCAGCAATCCGTCCGAGCACAGAACGGTCAACGCTTCCCGGATCGGTGTGCGCGAAATGCCGAATCGCGCGGAGAGTTTCGGCTCGGTCAGGCGTTCGCCGAACTTGATGTCCCCGTTCATGAGCTCATTGCGCAGCGCCGTGTACACCACATCGCGCAGGGGTTTACCCGCCGCCTCCGCCAGGGTGGCTATCCGTGTCGACATGGCTGTATACGCTATTGACCTCGCATGTCGGTGGAGTGTCCGTGAGTTATCGCCGCGTTAGCGTCTGCTCACCGAGCCGCGGGCGGCGATGTGCCCGGACGACCGGTCGGCGGCGGGAGGCGAAACGGAATCCCGTCCGGATTCGACAGACTCGGCAGAGTCATCGGGTGGGTTGTCCCTCAGCGAAGCAACAAGGAGACGATATGAAGCGCAGCACGAAGTTCGCCGGAGCACTCGCCGCCGTGGCGGTGGCGCCGATCCTCGCGGCCGGTAGCGCCCAGGCGGACCCTGGGACGGTCTACTTCTCGGTGGGCAGCATGAACTGTGCGATTTTCGCGGACGGCTCGCTCGGATGCGATTTCGCCGCACCCCTGCGTTTGAGCTACTACGTCGGCGACACCTACATCCCGGTACCGGTGCCGGTGAGCGAAATCGCGATCGACCAGCCTTGGCTGCCCGCGCATCCCACGTTCGACCCGGGCACGCCGTACACCTTGGCGGGCGGCAATCCCAGCATCTACGACGTGAAGACCGGCTCGGGGCAATGGGGTCCGATCATCGAGCACGCGGGCGCGTCGTGCCAGGTCGGCTTCCACGGCAGCTTCACCTGCCAGGCGCTGGGCCGGGGCTTCACTTCCTACGGCGGTACGGTCGTCGCCC